>JAAYKT010000025.1 GCA_012522255.1 Clostridiales bacterium | reverse complement strand
GAATATTCATGGTTTTTATGCTATAAAATCCGCAAGCCAAATTGATAAGATAAAATCTCTGGACTCTGTAGGTTTTGGTTGGAGTCGATTGGAATATGACAGTGGTAAGGTTATATTAAACATCACAAGAAAAAACAATAATGAGTATGCCATACCTGTTGGGTTCTTTGATCCTTTTGACACAGCAAAGAAGAACAGCACAAATACTATGCTGATGGTGTTTGCCGATGATAAAAAGCTGGAGAATTCAAAATATTCTTTAGCCGAGTATATTATAACCGAACCGGAAGCACGTAAAGAAGCGATAAGGGCTATCTCCACACAAGTTAATCAAACAGTATCGGAGGGAATATCAGTAGCTTTTGACGGGGTAGTTATTGATTTTGAAAATCTGAGGGGAGAAAATGCAAAGGGACAATTCAACATTTTTCTTGCGGAGCTGAGAAAAGAATTAAACAAGAATAATAAAGAAGTATTTGTAGCACTGCATCCGGCGGTGCAGCCGGGGCGCTCCTATTATGACGGTTACGATTTTAAAACCATAGGGGGTATAGCCGATAAAGTCATACTGATGGCTCATGATTATAATGCAAAACAATTGAATGAGACCGAAATGGAAATGGGTTACACTATTACCCCTTTGACTCCCATAGATGAGATATACTGGGCTTTAAAAAATATAACAGATAAAGACACGGGTGTACAACAAAAGGAGAAAATATTGATTCAGCTTTCTTTTGATTCGGCACAATGGAAATTAAAAGATGGTAAGGTAATTAATAAATATCCGTACACTCCGGATTACGAAACAATTAGACAAAGATTGCTGTCGGACGATGTAAAGATAGTGTACTCGGATGTATATGAAAACCCCTGTGCAACTTTTTTTAACGATAGTGATGGAACAGATAACATAGTCTGGTATGAGGATCAAAGAAGCATAAATGCAAAGCTTAAATTGGCCAAGATGTTTGGTATAGAAGGCATTTCGCTATGGAGGCTGGGGAATATACCCGATTATAAAGACACGGGTACGAGGGAAATATATTTGGATGTTTGGGACCAATTGCTTAATTTTAACTAAAACTCTGATTAATTTCTATTAATATGATATACTAATATAATGAAAGCACTATTAATGAATATTAAATAAGAAAGTGTTTGAGAATATAGGAGGACAGATAATGAAAACAGGAATAGTCAAATGGTTTAATTCAGAAAAAGGTTTCGGATTTATCGAGGTAGCCGGAGAAAAGGATGTTTTTGTTCACTACTCAGCAATCGTTGGGGAGGAAGGAAGGAAAAACCTCGAAGAAGGTGAAGAAGTTCAGTTTGAGGTTGAACAAGGAACAAGAGGGCCTCAAGCCACAAATGTCACTAAACTTTAATAACCGGTATTGAACGAACCACCTTTTTTAAGGTGGTTTTTTACACAATCGGAAAGTTCTGCTTTCCTATTGTATAAAAATAGCTTACTTATATGCCGTGTCATAATTTAAAAATGACACGCAGAAAAGTTTATATAAAATATAAACACTAATGTAGCGAGACGTTTTTTGTTATTAAAATAATTAAAAATAAATATAAATGGAAAGGAGAGTTTATTTTGTGAAAAAGAATTATAAGATGAAAAAAACACTATCGATAAAGCAGTTCATCTCAGAGTTGGGCGGCGATTTTACAGAGCATATGAAAAAAAGAATCATGAATTTATGGCCCAGGTGTGTTTTGACAAGAGATAACGATAGAAATGTCCTTGATTTGAAACATGTGGAGCATACTAAATATGACTGTGCCAAGGGCAAGGGTAAGGCAAAGAAGGAATATGTATATGGGCAGTTATTGATAAACGAAGGTCAATTATATTTTTCCAATGTATGCGAAGAAGATGACAAAACCATGAAAGCATCAATGGTGGATACTATATATGATTCATTGAGCAGCGATGACATGTACTATTATGACGAAGGCGATTTTTTAGCAAAAAGAGTAGATGATAGCAATATTGACAATGTAATTGACAATATAATGCGCGTTTGTCCGCCTATGTCAAAAAAACATTTAAAGATAATCTCCAGGTATTGTGATGTTGATGATTTTAATCATGAAGTGATACCTCTATAAACATTTCAATTGACAGCTCTTTGTTATAATTATGTTTGAAAAAAACTATTAATAACATTGAATTAAGGCCTAAGTTTAATATAATTATATACAATGGCATCGGTTTTCTTATCATGATTTTAACCATGTTCAAAAATACTGAGAATGGATGGTGTATTTAATGTGCAAAAAATTATCCATATGTATGATAGGCTTTGGTAATGCAGGAAGGGCATTTTGTAAAATGCTTTTGGGGCAACAGGCCAAAATCAAAAATGCATATGATTATGAAGTTATTGTAAATACTATTTCTACAAGATCCAAGGGAACTTTATATGATCCGGAAGGTGTGGATATCGGAAGAGCTCTGAGAGAAATAGAAGATTTCGGCAGGTTTTCTGAGGATAATCCTCAACTTATTCAAATCAGTTCACAGGAAGCTATCAAAAACTCAAAGGCACAGGTCCTTATTGAACTTAGTACATTGTCCATAAAAGACGGCCAACCGGCCATATCTCATATTGAAGCAGCTATAGAAAATGCTATGCATGTTATTACGGCAAACAAAGGACCCATCGCGTGGGATTACAAAAGGCTAAAGGGTTTGGCGGATGAAAAGGGATTATCATTATTATATGAAACGGTGGTACTGGACGGCGCGCCTGTTTTTAATATGGTGAGAGATAACTTGCCGGGATGTGAGGTTTTGGCCTTTAAAGGTATAGTTAATTCTACAACTAATTTTATAATGGAGGAAATGGAATCGGGTTCAGACTTTGATACAGCACTCAAGGAAGCCCAAATAAGGGGGTTTGCCGAATCTGACCCTTCATTGGATATAGACGGATGGGATGCTGTAGGCAAAACAGCGGCTTTGATCAATGTTATAATGGATGGCAGTGTAACACCGATGGATATTGAAAGAACAGGTATCTCACACATTACTGCGCAGGATCTGAAAGATGCTAAAGCAAAGGGCGGCAAAATTAAGCTTCTTTGCGAAGGGTATAGAGAAGGAAATAGTATTAAGGGCAAGGTTTATCCCGGTTTTGTGAGCAACAATGATATATTCAGTAATGTTGACTCAACCACTTCCATGCTTTCCATTACTACAGATTTGATGGGTGAAATTTGTATAGTGGAAAGAAATCCGGAGATAGAACAGACGGCATACGGCGTATTCAGTGATATGCTTACATTAGTTAAGAGACTTGTAAAAAATAAATAAGCGGACAGCTTTTATTATTGAAATATGAAATAGGAACTTAAGTGAATAGATGATAATAATAAATTGTGGAAGGGAGATGTTTAAATGAAAATCAACTTTATAGGGCATTCATGCTTTACGATTGAAGAGGAAGACTATTCTCTGATTATTGATCCTTTTATAAGCGGTAACCCTGCCGCCAAGGTGAAGGTTGATGATTTGAAGCCAACACATATATTGGTCAGTCATGCCCATGGGGATCATTTAGGGGATGCAGTGGAATTGGCGAAGAAAACAAAAGTAAAAGTATATACCACCAACGAATTAGGCGGTGAACTTAGGGATGAAGGCGTTGATGCTGTTTCCGGACATATAGGCGGGAAGGTCAAAACCGAATTTGGAAGCATAAAATATTTTCAAGCGTTTCACGGAAGCGGTTTATCAGGTGGTTTTGCCTGTGGCTTTATAATCGATATGGGCGGCAAAAAAATATACCACGCCGGGGATACGGGCCTTACTAAGGATATGGAATTGTTGGCA
Organism: Clostridiales bacterium; assembly: GCA_012522255.1. Lineage (GTDB taxonomy): Bacteria > Bacillota > Clostridia > Lutisporales > Lutisporaceae > JAAYKT01. The sequence goes on along the minus strand of JAAYKT010000025.1, from coordinate 8,081 downwards.
GATGAAAACATTGATGTGGCTATGCTTCCCATAGGTGATTTTTATACTATGGGACCGGAAGATGCGGGTAAGGCCGTAAAAATGATAAAACCCAAGTACGTTATCCCTATGCACTATAATACTTTTCCACCCATAAAACAGGATCCGGGTGCTTTTGCGAATAGCGTGAAGCAGATGACCCAAATAAAACCAATTGTTTTAAATCCCGGAGAGACTTTTGAACTATAAAGTTGGGGTAAGAATAAGAACATATATCCCGCAATAGTTCTATCGTGAAAATAAGGATTTATGGCGGTTAAATATAAACAAATATACAAAATATGATTTTAAGTAGAGGAGAGTATCAAATGAAATTCGATGTTGAATCAGTGAGAAAACAATTTCCCGCATTAGAAAGAAAAATAAACGGTTATCCGGCAGCCTATCTTGATTGCCCCGGGGGAACCCAGGTTCCTCAGCGTGTAGTAGATAAAGTTGTGGAGTATCTTGTATGGCATAACTGCAATATACATGGAGCCTTTGCCACAAGTATAGAGACAGATGCCATAATCGTTGAAGGAAGAAAGGCTTATGCCGATTTATTCGGTTGCTCATGGGAAGAAATATCCTTTGGTGCGAATGCTACTACCTTGAATTTTAATTTGGCTCAGGCTATTGCAAGAGACTTAAAGCCCGGGGATGAGATAGTGATTACCGATATGGACCATGAAGGTAACAGAGGACCTTGGGAGATACTTGAAGAAAGAGGCATTGTAATCAGAAATGTAAAGCTTGATTTGGATAATTGCATAATAGACATGGAGGATTACAAAAAATGTCTTAATTCAAAAACCAAAGTTGCTGCATTTAACTATGGTTCCAACGGAGTGGGCACCGTAAGCGATGTTAAAGAGATGACCCGGTTGGCAAAAGAAGTGGGAGCCATTACAGTTGTAGATGCGGTTAACTATGCCCTCCATGGGCCTATAGATGTATTGGACATAGGTTGTGACTTTCTGTTTTGTTCAGCTTACAAGTTCTTTGGACCCCATGTAGGAATTCTATATGGCAAGAAGGAAGTTATGGAAGCATTAAAAACTTTAAAAGTAAAAGAACAGGAAGATTGGGCACCGCTGAAGTTCGAAACGGGAACATTGAACCATGAAGGTATATATGGAGCAGCGGAAGCGGTGGAATTTATAGCAGACCTAGGCAAGGATTATGAACAATATTTTGAAGATAAACTCGTGGGTTTAAAGGGCAGAAGAAGGAAGGTTATTGCTGGAATGCTTGCAATAGAGGCCTATGAGCAGCCCATTACGGAGTATTTAATAAATGAATTGAATAAAATTCCGGGTGTTAAAGTATATGGCCCCCCAAAAGGACATCCGAGGACATCGACTATTTCATTTACCATGGCAAATAAATCGCCAAGAGAAGCGGCAGAATACTTAGGAGATAAAGGCATTTTCGTCTGGGATGGAGATTTCTTTGCTTCGAAGACGGTATTTGTATTGGGGTTAAGGGAAAGCGGCGGCCTCATTCGTATAGGTCTTGCACCTTATAACACTAAAGAAGAAATAGATAGAGCACTAAAAGGTATAAGAGAACTGTCGAATATGGAATAAGTATTTAAGCCCAAGAGTTTATACAAACAATTTTTGGGCTTTTTATAGTTGTTATTGGATTTTATACTGAATACATCTTTTAAATGTTTTGAAAATATGAGGGGGAGTTGTATGAAAGACAGAATTGAAATAGTAAAAGACGATATAACCAAACTACAGGTTGATGCTATAGTTAATGCAGCCAATACCAGCCTCTTGGGTGGCGGTGGAGTTGACGGTGCAATACATAGGGCGGCAGGGCCTATGCTGTTGGAAGAATGCAAGGGATTAAAGGGTTGCGAAACTGGAGAGGCAAAGATTACAAAAGGTTATAACCTACCGGCAAAACATGTTATACACACTGTGGGACCTATTTGGAGAGGTGGCAACAACAATGAGGACGAACTGTTGAAAAACGCTTACAGTAATTCACTGAAGGCAGCAAAAGAGAATAATCTGAAAACTATTGCGTTTCCGGGCATCAGTACGGGTGTATATGCTTTTCCTCTTGATAGAGCAGCGGATATAGCAATAAATACAGTGTCGGATTTTTTAAAAAAAGATGATACGATAAAAAAGGTTATCTTTGTACAATTCAGTGACAGCGCCTATAAACTTTATGAAGATAAACTCAGGGGGTTATAGTTACAGGTTTGGAGTTATCTTAGCCAACGTTTTGGAGTCAATCTGAATGAAGTGAAGGTAACTTGGATTAAGGGGTTATCCTGAACGAAGTGAAGGATCTTGGTTTAAGGAGTCATCCTGAACGAAGTGAAGGATCTTAAGCAACTTATATTATAAGTGTTCAAAGACCTTTTAAATACATAGATTACAACAATTATGAAAAAATCGGAAAAATAATAATTCCTAATAGCATTGAAAAATTCTAAAATGTTTATTATAATAACAGGGTACAACAAATGCACCTATAGCTCAGCAGGATAGAGCAACGGTTTCCTAAACCGTGTGCCGGGGGTTCGACTCCCTCTAGGTGCACCATCAAAAAATATCACCCAAAGGGTGATTATTTTTTATGGTGATTTCAATAGAGGAGTCGAACGGGCGGAAACAATAAATGCGACCAAAGGAGCATTTATCCGCCCCGGCCTGATAGGGAGCGTAAGCGACCGGAGGGACTCCCTCTAGGTGCACCATCAAAAAATATCACCCAAAGGGTGATTATTTTTATGGCTCTACCCCAATGCAATATCCAAAAACATCATAACCACAAAACCTACCAAAAGTGCATGGGCGGCTAGTTTCGAGTTGCCACCGTTATTTTGGCTTTCCGGGATAATTTCATGGCTGATTACAAACAGCATTGCCCCTGCGGCAAATGCTAATGCAAAGGGGAGTATGGGTTTTGCTATTTGAACAAGAACAACGCCTATAAGTCCACCGATAGGTTCAACTAAACCTGTAGCCAATGCAATTAGAAAGGCTCTGGTTTTAGTATAATTTTCGCGAAGAAGAGGTAAGGCCACTGCCAAACCTTCAGGAAGGTTTTGTAAACCTATTGCAACTGCAAGGCTTAATCCATTTGTAATATCCCCATCACCAAAACCAACTCCTACAGCCAAACCTTCGGGGAAATTGTGTATGGTGATTGCTATAATGAAAAGCCATATCTTTCGCATCTCGGGGCTCATATTAAGACTTCTCAGGAAGAACCTTTTGTATCCATTTTCTATTATGCCCTTGTTATTAACTGCGTTGGAAAGCAAATTTGTATCTGGAAAGAATTTGTCAACAAAATCTATAAAGAATCCGCCGCATAGTATTCCAATCAATGTGATAGTAGCGCCAGCTACGCCTCCGCCGCCTTTTTCAATTGCTGGAACAATCAGGCTAAAAGATGTTGCAGCTAACATAACGCCTGCTGCCGCCCCCAAAAGTGCATCTAATGTTTTTCTTGATACCGGCTTGGGGAGAAAAATAGGAAGCGCCCCTATGCCTGTAGCAAAACCGGTGCATAAACTGGCTATTATTCCAAGCCATATAAGGTTGAACTGCGATAAATATTTAACCATTATTAACCCTCTTTTCCTACTGCTATTTTTATTGTATGAAGAGGTGATATTATGGTGACAAGTTTTTATTAGTATAAATTCAGAGATAGTCATCTAAAGTGAAAATAGGTTATAATATAAAAAGCATAATGAAAACTTATCCATGACTACAAACCGGAGATGAATATTATGAACAGAAAAAACACAAGGAAACTTAAGATAGGGAATATCTTCATAGGCGGAGATTCTCCTATAACTGTCCAGTCCATGACCAATACAGATACAAGGGACGTGGCAGCTACAGTCAAGCAAATTCATGAGCTGGAGGAAATGAAATGTGATATTATTCGGTGTGCCGTTCCGGATATGGCTTCCGCAGGCGCCATAAAAGAGATAGTCAAGCAAATTCACATACCATTGGTGGCTGATATTCACTTTGACTATAGGCTTGCATTAAAGGCAATAGAAAACGGAGTTCAGGGACTTAGAATAAATCCTGGTAATATCGGTAGTGACGAAAGAGTCAGGCTCATAGCAGAAGCGGCAAAGGATAAAAATGTACCCATAAGGATAGGTGTTAATTCAGGCTCCCTGGAAAAAGATATATTAAAAAAATATGGGAAGGTTTGCCCCGAAGCTTTGGTGGAAAGTGCGGTAAGACATGTAAGTATTTTAGAAAAATTAGACTTTTATAATATTGTTATATCAATAAAGTCATCTGATGTCATGGACACAATAGAAGGCTATAGGCTGATATCCGAGACACTGGACTATCCCTTGCACTTAGGAGTTACCGAGGCGGGAACTTTATACAGCGGAACGGTGAAATCCTGTGTGGGCATTGGATCACTTTTAGCAGAAGGCATCGGGGATACAATCAGAGTATCCTTGACAGGCGACGTTAAGGACGAAGTGAAACTGGGCAGGGAAATATTGAAGGCTATAGGTCATATAAAAGAGGGAGTTAACCTGATATCCTGTCCAACTTGCGGCAGAACTCAAATAAATCTTATTGAATTAGCTAAGAAAGTCGAAAAAGAACTGTCTAATTGTAATAAAAATATAAAAGTAGCAGTAATGGGGTGCATAGTTAACGGTCCCGGAGAAGCAAAAGAGGCAGATATAGGCATTGCAGGGGGTAAAGGCGAAGGCCTGATTTTTAAAAAAGGTATAATAATCAAAAAAGTAAAAGAAGAAGATTTGTTGAAGGAACTTATAAAAGAAATAGAAAAAATGTAGGGGCATATTTTATTAGATGTATAGACAAAGGTTATTGCACACATAGTTTTCTGTTGATACTCGATTGAGGCAAATACTTTAGAATGGTATAATTGGGCTTGTAATTATTAGTGAACTAAGGATGATAGAAATGAATGAAGTATTAAATACCGGAAATGATAAAAATACGATTAAAGCAGATGTTATAAAAATATCCTGGCCGGTACTGGTAGAGCTTTTATTGAGCTCTCTGTTTGGCATGGTAGATATGATGATGATTGGTAGAATCAGTGATACAGCATTGGCTGCCGCTTCCGTGGCATCTGTGGGCATAACCAATCAACCTCTTTTTATGGGCTTATCCTTGGTACAGGCTCTAAATGTAGGAGCCACCGCAATGATTTCCAGATATCATGGTGCCAAACAAAATCATAGGATAGAAAATGTTTTAAGGCATGTTATGCTTTTCAGCATGCTATTGCTCGCAATACCTTTATCTATATTGGGGCTTTATTTTACAAATCCCATAATGACTTTTCTTGGGGCGCAAGCTGATGCGTTATTAGCAGGCAGAATCTATTTCAAAATTATAATGGTTGGTTTTTTGTTTCAATCCCTCAATATGTCTATGTCGGCTGCATTAAGAGGAATAGGCGAAACTAAAATTCCCATGAGGGTTAATCTGTTTTGTAACTTTTTAAATGTTATCGGCAATGCTGTATTGATTTATGGTTTGTTGGGATTTCCGCAAATGGGCATAGCGGGAGCGGGATTATCCACAGCATTATCCAACGTTGTTGCATCACTATTACTTTTAGGTTATTTGCTTAAAGGTGAAAAAGATGTAAAACTCAATATAAAAACAAAATTCAGTTATGATAAGAATGTCATGAGGAACCTGATAAAAATAGGTGTGCCTGCTTCTATGGAGCAAGTGATTCTAAGAGTCGGGATCATAATGTTTTTCAGGATAATTGCAGGACTGGGTACAGTAATTTATGCTGCGCATAATATAGCGCTCAGTATACTATCTCTGTCTTTTCAACCGGGGCAAGCTTTTGGTATTGCGGCGGCAACCTTGGTTGGAAGAGAATTAGGCGCAAAAAATACCGACAAGGCTGAAGAATATGCCAAGGCAACCCGGAGTATCGGCTCCATGATTTCCACCATTATGGCTGTAATATTTTTCTTTTTCGGTGCACAAATTGTAGGTTTTTATACCAAGGATCCTGTTATAATAAAAAACACCTCCAATGTTTTGAGAATAATTGCTCTGGTTCAACCATTTCAATCATCCCAATTGATATTGGCAGGCGCTTTACGGGGTGCGGGTGACACATTTTGGCCTTTGGTAACCACATTTGTGGGCATAGTATTAATAAGGGTTATTATTGCCCATTTGTTGGTAAATATTTTTGGTTACGGCTTGACGGGTGCATGGGTAGCCGTATTTATTGATCAAATAATAAGATGGGCATTCATATACTTTAGATTTAGAACAGACAAATGGAAATATATTAAATTCAGATAGATTTCGGTTCTATAGTCACGTCTTCACTTTCTATCAGTTTTATAAATCTTTCATAGGGCATCTGGGTGTAATTATCATTTTCATCAAAATATTTTACCAGTCTCCCGTCTATTTTTGATAAGCGCCACTTTCTTTCTACTCCTGATATGGTAATTGTTATTGTTTCACCGCCAACCAAATCCATTACATTCATCTACTTTCATTATTATGGTACAGTTTACATAGTTTTTTTGTCATCCTAATGAAATGAAGGATATTAAGACTCTTCAGTAACCCTCAGTATGATATTTTAAACAGTAAAATGAGTCAATTGTACAACATGTGAACAGCAATTATGTTTTATTTGTAAAACCTTATTAAAGTATTCTTTATAAATGTAAAATTTCCTTTAAATAAAAAACCAAAAACTTTTAAAATAGTTATTGACATATGACCATAATGATAGTATGATAGTTATGAACATATGTTAATAATGAAATCAGAAGTCTGATGGTAAATGATAGCGGTAGGTTAAATTATTGCGTTTGTCGGTTATAAAAATTAACCGCTCCGCTATTTGAGAGGAGGTGCAGATAATGGCAAGAGGAGATGGAACAGGTCCAAGAGGAATGGGAAGAATGACCGGAAGAGGTGCAGGTTATTGTACAGGCTATGGAACTCCCGGATATGCTAATCCGGTAGGCTGTGGTTTCGGTTATGGCAGAGGAAGAGGTAACAGAAGAGCATATTATGGGGCACCGGTACGATATGGATATCCTGTATATCCCGAATCATATTCGGCGGCGGACGAAAAAGAGTTTTTAAAAAGACAGGAAGAGTACTTAAAAGATGAGCTTGAACAAGTAAAAAAGCGTCTTTCCGGTTACAGAGAAGATGAAGAATAGACAAGACTACAGTGAAAAAGGCAGGTTGCACCTGTCTTTTTCACGTTCTATTTCACTTTTTCTGCTATTGATATAGCAACTTTTATTCTATATAATAGTGAGGTAACGGTTTAACGGTTGTGCGAATTAATTTGGCATGGGACTCGAAACGTAAACAGTCAAAACAATTATATATTAAAAGGATTTGCATAAGCTATGCATGAAAGATATATGGCGGTGGCCTTGGAAGAGGCAAAAAAGGCTGAAAAGTTGGATGAGGTGCCTGTCGGCGCTATTATTGTTAGAGATGGCATTGTAGTTGCCAAGGCTCATAATATGAGAGAGACTACCAGGGATGCTACTGCACATGCGGAGCTTATAGCTGTCAGGAAGGCATGCGAAGCGCTGGATTCATGGAGGCTTGCCGATTGTGAAATGTATGTAACCTTGGAACCTTGTCTTATGTGCAGCGGTGCCATAATTCTTTCGAGGATAAAAAAACTGTATATCGGTACCATGGACCCGAAATCCGGTGCTGCGGGATCCTTACTGAATGTGTTTGAGGATTATTGGTTCCATCATAAATGTGAAGTTGAACAAGGTATATTAGCAAATGAATGCAGCAAGATTTTAAAGGACTTTTTTAAAAATAAAAGATAATGTTTAAAAATTAAACATGGAGAGGTATCGAAGTGGTCATAACGGGGCTGACTCGAAATCAGTTTGCGCGAAAGCGCACGTGGGTTCGAATCCCACCCTCTCCGCCATTTTTTATAAAATTAACCACCTAAAAGGTGGTATAATTTTTATAAACAGATATAACGGTTGGTGGGATTCGAACGGGAGGAAAAAGTGGACGCGACCAAAGGAGTGT
>JAAYKT010000208.1 GCA_012522255.1 Clostridiales bacterium | reverse complement strand
GCTTATTAGAGTGGGGAATTCCCACTCTTTCGTCTTATAATATGAATTATTTATTTGGAGGTAATTAATTGAAAAAGCGGATAGAAGATTTACTATGTGAATTGAGCCAACCAATTTTAGAGAAACACGGTTTTTATTTTGTGGATTCAGAGTACAAAAAAGAAGGCGCTGATTGGTATCTAAGGATATTCATAGACAAAGACGGTGGTATTACAGTTAATGATTGCCAGTTGGTCAGTGAAGAGCTCAGTAGTAAATTAGATGAAGCAGATCCTATAGAACACTCATATATTTTTGAGGTTTCTTCTCCAGGAATTGAAAGGCCTTTAAAAAAAGACATTGATTTTAAAAGGCACTTAGATAAATTAGTTGAGGTAAAGTTTTACAAACCTTTTCAAAATAATAAAATAATAAAAGGCAAACTACTAAATTATAATGATGAAAATATAAGTATTGAGTATTCCGGTGAAACCTTAGTTATAAACAAGACTTTAATAGCAATCATAAAACCATCATTCAGTTTTAAAGGTAAGGAGGGTAAATAATGAATGGAGAATTCCTTTTGGCAATTGAAGACATTGCCAAGGAAAAAGGCATAAAAAAAGATACATTAATAGAGGCAATAGAAGCTGCTCTAATCACGGCATACAAAAAAAATTATGGTACTGCACAAAATGTAAAGGTATTGATAAATAAAGATAGCGGTGTAGTGGAAGTATACGCTTTATAAACAGTATCAGACGACGTAACGGATAAATTGATTGAAATAAATATTTTGGATGCACAGAAAATAAACAAAAAATATGAAATAGGTGATTTGGCAGAGATAAAAGTTACTCCAAAAGACTTTGGAAGAATAGCTGCACAAACCGCAAAGCAAGTTGTAGTACAACGTATAAGAGAAGCCGAAAGAAGTATCATATATGAAGAATTTATAAAGAAAGAAGACGAAATAGTTAACGGGTTGGTACAAAGAAAAGAAAGAAATATGGTTTTCATCGATTTGGGTAAAACCGAGGCTGTTTTGAATATCGGAGAACAGTCTCCGGGAGAGAATTATAATGTAGGAGACAGAATAAAGACTTATGTGGTTGAAGTTAAAAAAACCACCAAAGGGCCTCAGATTACACTTTCAAGGACACACCCGGGGTTAGTTAAAAGGTTATTTGAACTGGAAGTACCGGAAATAAAAGATGGAATAGTGGAAATAAAGAATATTTCAAGAGAAGCAGGTTCAAGAACAAAAATTGCTGTTTATTCCCATGACGATAACGTTGATGCCGTGGGAGCTTGTGTAGGTCAAAGAGGGCAAAGGGTACAGTTAATCGTAGATGAACTTCGCGGTGAAAAAATTGATATAATAGAATGGAACAGTGATCCTGCCATTTTTGTTGCCAGCGCGCTAAGCCCTGCAAAAGTAATAAACGTGAAAGCAAATAAGGATGAAAACACTGCCACAGCTATAGTAAGTGACTCCCAGCTCTCTTTGGCAATAGGCAAAGAAGGTCAAAATGTCAGATTGGCTGCAAAACTTACGGGATGGAAAATTGATATAAAGAGTGAATCACAAATATTTGATGAATAGAGGTGGGCTAATGGCATATAAAAAGAAAATTCCCATGAGAAAATGCCTTGGCTGTAATGAGGTCAGACCAAAAAAAGAATTGATAAGAATAGTAAGAAGCCCGGATGGAACAGTAAGTATAGACTCAAAAGGCAAAGTTTCGGGGCGCGGTTGTTACATATGTCCAACTTTGCAATGTTTTGATAAGGCCATAAAGGATAAAAAAATAGATAAAGCCTTGGAAACAAAGATTAGCGATGAATTAATCACTTTGCTTAGGGAAAGCGTTGCAGACGGTGAATAGTAAAAGTAAAACAGTCTCTATGATCGGTATGGCCTATAAAGCAAATAAAATAATATCCGGCGAAGAACTTCTAAAAAAAACAATAAAGGAAAACAAGATAAAATTGCTTATTATTGCAGAAGATGCATCGAACAACACAAAAAAAAGATTTATTAATAATGCAATGCGCCATAATATACCTTACTATATATATTTGACAATGGAAGATTTCAGCAGAAGCTTAGGGTGGAAAAATAGAGCAGTCATAGGAATTACAGATACAAACTTTTCAGATATATTGGGGAAACTAATGTGTGATTCTAACAACAGGATTTAATGTGGGTTTTGACACACAATTATCCTAACCGGCATAATAACGAGGTGAGATATATTCGCAGGCTGTAGAAACAAAAACGGTGATTGATTTTTACACCGTTATAATTAAAAACAGGGGGTGATTTATTTGAGTAAAAAAAGAGTATATGAGCTGGCAAAAGAATTGGGATTATCAAGTAAAGATCTTATGAATGAAGCAAAAGCATTAAATATCAGCGTTAATACTCATATGAGTGCAATAAATCCGGAAGATGAAAATAAAATAAAAGAAAAACTAATTAAGAAAGAAGATAGCATTATTTCTAAAAAACCAAAAGGTCAAATAAGCAGACAAAAACCGGTAAAGGAAGAGGATACCATAAAGAAGAATGGACATAAGCCAAAACCCAAAGCAGAAGATGATTTCGATGACACAGCCAAAGCGGGCAAGGAAAAAACAAAAAGAACCTTTACTGAAAAGAAATTTGATAAAAAAGGCAAAAAACGAAGACCTCCATTCAAAAAACATCAGGCTGTAATGGAAACAAAAAAACCGGCAAAGCCTGAGTTTACCAAACCTATTAAAATTGCTGAAACCATATCGGTTAAGAGTTTAAGCGAAAAAATAGGTAAACCTGTAGTTGATATAATTAAAAAGCTATTACTTTTAGGAGTAATAGCAACAATTAACCAGGACCTGGAATTTGAAACTGCTTCATTAATTGCCTCGGAATACGGTGCTACCTTGGAGAAAATTGTTCAAAAAGATGATGAAGAATCACTTATAGATGACTTTGAAGACAAACCTGAAGATCTAAAACCGAGGCCTCCTGTAGTGACAATTATGGGGCACGTTGACCATGGAAAGACTTCTTTGTTGGATGCAATAAGAGAAACCAATGTCATCGCCACTGAGGCCGGTGGTATTACACAACATATTGGTGCGTATACGGTTAATATAGAAGGCAAGAAAATTGTATTTTTGGATACACCGGGCCATGAAGCTTTTACGTCAATGAGGGCAAGAGGGGCAAAGGTTACTGATATAGCCATACTGGTAATTGCTGCTGATGACGGTGTTATGCCTCAGACAGTTGAAGCCATCAATCATGCCAAAGCTGCAAATGTTACCATAATTGTGGCAATCAATAAAACAGATAAACCCGGTGCAAATATTGACAGAGTTAAACAAGAATTAACGGAACATGGTTTGTTGGCGGAAGACTGGGGCGGAGATACAATATGTGTACCTGTATCTGCCAAAAAGAAAACAGGCATAGAAAGCTTACTTGAAATGGTACTGTTGGTTGCCGAGATGCAGGAACTAAAAGCCAACCCAAACAGAAAAGCAAAAGGGACAGTAATTGAAGCAAAGCTTGATAAAAGCAGAGGGCCAGTAGCAACGGTTTTGATACTAAATGGGACATTAGGTTCCGGTGATTATTTTATAGTCGGGACGACTTGCGGTAAAATAAGGACTATGTTGGATGATAAAGGTAAATCAGTTAAAAAAGCCGGGCCATCCACACCTGTGGAAATAACAGGTTTAACGGATGTACCTGATGCCGGTGACATTTTTATTATCGTAAATGATGTAAAAGTAGCCCGCCTTATATCAGAAAAAAGAAAAGAACAGCATAGGTTAGAACACCTGCAAAGCAATCAAAAAATATCACTGGAAGAATTGTTCAGTCAAATACAAGAAGGCAAAGTAAAAGAGCTGAATATAATTGTGAAAGCCGACGTACAGGGTTCCGCAGAAGCACTCAAGCAGTCTTTGGAAAGACTGAGCAATGAAGAAGTCAAAATAAAAACTATTCACAGTGGTGTAGGTGCAGTGACGGAAACCGATGTTATGTTTGCCTCAGCTTCAAATGCCATTATAATAGGTTTTAACGTAAGGCCTAAGCCACAGGCTTTATTATTAGCGGATAAAGATAAGGTAGATATAAGATTATACAGAGTTATATATAATGCAATAGAAGATATAGAAGCTGCAATGAAGGGAATGTTGGATCCGGAATGGAAAGAAGTCGTTTTGGGCCATGCGGAAGTTAGAGCAATATTTAAAGCATCGAGTATAGGTACCATCGCAGGCTCTTATGTAACTGACGGAAAAATAACCAGAAACGGCGAAGTTCGTATTGTCAGAGACGGAATAATAATCTATGAAGGCAAAATTGCTTCGTTAAAAAGATTTAAAGACGATGCAAGAGAAGTAAACACAGGATTTGAATGTGGAATAAGTATGGAAAAATTCAATGATATTAAAGAAGGAGACGTCATCGAAAGTTTCATAATGGAAGCCGTACAAAGATAAAAAAGTTTAAGCAGGTGATATTCTTGTCGACACAAAGATTAAACAGAATTTCTGAACAGATTAAAAAAGAAATCAGTTCAATAATTATGAACGAAATCAAAGACCCGAGAATAAGTGAAATGTCCAGTGTAATACATGTAAAAGTTACACCGGATTTAAAATTTGCCAAAGTATACGTAAGTGTTTTTGGAAATGAAGAGGAAAAATTAAACTCCTTAAATGGTTTAAAAAGTGCAAGCGGTTTTATAAGGAAAAAATTAGGTGAATACATGAAGCTGAGAACCTTACCGGAAATTCACTTTGAAATTGATGAATCAATCGAATATGGGGCAAGGATAAACCAAATCTTGAAAGAAATACAAAGGGAGGAGGAAAAGCATAACTGATGTTTCAGTCAATTTTTAGAGTAATAGAAGAAAGTAATAAAATCGTTATACTTTCTCATGCTGCACCTGATGGCGACAGCATTGGTTCATCATTGTCATTTTATAATTTTTTAACAAAACGGGAAAAAGACGTTAGAATTATTGTAGATGATGATGTACCTCATATTTACAGATTTTTAAAAGGTGCAGATAAAATCGAAAAAGCCGATGACTGCAACATTGTCGATTTTGATTTAGCGATTGTATTAGATAGCAGCGATTCTGACAGATTGGGTAAAAGCAGCAGGTATCTGTCGAATAAGACCATAATCAATATTGATCACCACATAAGCAATGATGAATTTGGAACCTACAATATAATTGATACCAAAGCTGCCGCCACAACAGAGATCATCTATGATTTTTTCAAAACATTGAATATAAGAATTGATAAATATATTGCCGAATGTATTTATGTAGGTATAGTTACCGATACCGGGCAGTTTCAATATAGCAATACCACAGCCAAAACCCACGCGATTGCGGAAAAGTTAATAGACTTTGGGGTTGAGCCCGCAAGAATTTTTATGT
>JAAYKT010000207.1 GCA_012522255.1 Clostridiales bacterium | reverse complement strand
ATCTGCAGTATTTACTGCGAGAAAGAAAATAGTAAGGAAAGCTGCCGGCCTCATTACCATCAGCGATTTACCTCTAAGGACTAAAAGTCTTTTTGACGGGGTTAGGGAAGAGGATGCAATGAATTATAACAACAGCGTAAGTATTATACCGGAAATTTTATTAGAAACTGTTTTAAAGTTATAGATATTTTTCTTATTTTTGGATTGCATGCGAATCATTGTAATAGGTTGTAAAATAATTTAAAGGAGGGCAATTGATGATGCAGTTCGTTAGATTTAAAAAAGACGATGCGGTAAGTTACGGTGAAATTAATGGGCAAATAATAGACAGAATTGAAGGAGACATTTTTGGTGAATATAAGGTAACTGATGAAAGTTTTAGTTTTTCTGATATAAAGATTCTTACACCTTGTTTGCCGACAAAAATAGTCTGCATAGGCCTCAATTATAAGGCTCATGCTGCCGAGGTGGGACTTGAGCTGCCTGAAGAACCTTTAATATTTTTAAAACCTTTGACTGCAGCCTTGAAGCATGGAGGTGAAATTATTCTTCCCAAAATGTCAAAACAGGTAGACTATGAGGCTGAAGTTGCTTTGGTAATTGGGAAAATAGCATCAAATATAGAACCGGAAGAAGCAAAAGAATATATTTTTGGCGTTACATGTTTGAATGATGTCACGGCAAGAGATCTTCAGAAAAAGGACTGCCAGTGGACAAGGGCAAAGTCTTTTGATACTTTTTCACCTTTAGGTCCTCGCATCTCTACCGGAATCGATTATGACAATTTGGATATAGAACTCATACATAACGGGGTAACAAAACAAAAGTCAAATACCTCGGATTTTATTTTTAACAGTTCTGAAATTGTTAGTTTTGTAAGTAAGGTTATGACCTTGCTGCCGGGGGATATCATTGCCACCGGGACACCTTTCGGTATCGGGCCTGTTAAGTCGGGTGATACTATTGAAGTAAAAGTAGAAAGCGTAGGGGTGTTAATGAATACTGTACGTTAATGGTGTACAAATTAGGAGTAAAGTATAAATAATTTTACATTTTAGCTGTATTTCATAGCTGTAAGTGATATAATATAATCAAAAGTTCAAAGGAGGTTACTAAATTGGGTGTACATGATTTAGATTTTATTACAAAACAGCTAAATGATCTTAGGGATCAGGGTGTTTATAGGAAACTTGCAGTTCTTCAGGGGCCGTCAGGGCCAAGGTCCCAGATAAATGGCAAGGAAGTCATAAACCTTTCATCAAATAATTATTTGGGCTTGGCAAATAATCAAAGGATGAAGAATGCAGCCATAGAAGCCACGAATAAATTAGGAGTGGGTGCAGGTGCAGTCAGGACAATTATAGGAAATATGAGTATTCACGAAGAGCTGGAAAAGAAACTGGCTGAGTTTAAACATGTGGAGGCAGTCCTGACTTTTCAATCAGGTTTTACCGCTAATGCAGGGGTCATCCCGGCAGTGGTGGATAAGGGCGATATAATAATAAGCGATGAGCTCAATCATGCAAGTATTATTGATGGGTGCAGGTTAAGCCGTGCAGATGTAATCAGATACAAACACAGTGATATGGAAGATTTGGAAAGGGTAATCAATGAGGTAAAAGATAATTACAACACAAAGCTTATAATCACTGACGGGGTTTTCAGTATGGATGGTGATATCGCAAAGCTTCCTGAAATAGTTAAGTTGGCGGAAAAACATGAATGCCTTACATATGTGGATGATGCTCATGCCAGCGGAGTATTAGGCAAAAGCGGAAGGGGTTCGGCAGATCATTTTGGGCTGCATGGTAGGGTAGATATACAAATTGGTACTTTATCAAAAGCTATAGGTGTGGTAGGCGGATATGTAGCAGGGAATAAAAATTTGATTGAATGGCTCAATCACAGAGGCAGGCCCTTCCTTTTCAGCACAGCGGTACCACCTTCTACAGCGGCAGCATGTTTAGAAGCGATAAATATTCTATCCGAGAGCAGTGAATTGACAGACAGGTTGTGGGAAAACGCAAGGTATCTTAAGAACGGATTAAAAAGCCTTGGGCTAAATACGGGCAAGAGTGAAACACCTATCACACCTGTTATTACAGGTGACGATAAAAAGGCTGTTAAACTTAGTAATCGGTTATTTGAAGAAGGTGTGTTTGCCCAAAGTATAGTATTCCCCACGGTTCCCAGGGATGGTGCAAGGGTCAGAACCATTGTAACCGCTGCACATACAAAAGAAGATTTGGATGAGGCTATAGGGGCTTTTGAAAAAGTAGGAAAGGAATTGGGTTTGATTCAGTAAGCTGGAAAGTTGAAAGTTGAGAGAGAAAACCGGAAGGTGTTAAAATACGGATTAATTGTAGGTGGGAGCAAATGATTATAGGTGCGGGTAAAGTCTATCTATATGCTGATTGGGTTCATTCTTTAAAAGAAAAACGTATGGTTGTTAAAAGTATAATAGATAGGGTAAAGAATAAATACAATGTATCTATAGCTGAGATAGAGAATCTTGATATGCATAAATCTATAGTTATAGGCTTCGCTTGTGTGAGTAACAGTGTAAGACAATCCAACAGTTGTATTCAAAATGTAGTGGATTATATCGAACAAAATACTGATGCTGTTATCGAGAAAATAGAGACGGAATTGTTATGATTTAAGCATAATTATTAAAGCTGCTGCAGTTAACTGCAACAGCTTTATTCAACTCTTATTGGTTTTTTAGTTTTTCTATACCGGTCTCAATCCTTTTAATGGTTTCGCCTTTGCCCAAAATCTCGGCAATTTCATAAGCACCCCCGGGGGTAAAAGCTTTGCCGGATATAGCAATCCGTATCGGCCAAAGCATAATGGAATTTTTTATTTCCATATCTTCTATAAGCTTTCCTATGCTGCTTTTTACAGATTCAATATCCCAGGTGTCCAGGGATTTTAAAACAGGAAGGGCGCATTTTAGACTATTCAGTGATACATCCGAGTTTGTTTTCATTTTTTTGTGTGTATATAGTTCAATAGAGTATTCCGGCAGCTCATCAAAAAAATCAAGCTGTGAGGGAATGTCGGTAAATACTTCTGTACGGGTATGCAGCAGTTCGCTGATTTTTAAAAGATTATATTCTTTCTTTACAACTTTTTTATAGTAAGGCTCTGCCATTTCGTGAAATACATTTAAGGGAAGCCTTCTTATATATTCACCATTCATCCATTTAAGCTTTTCTGTATCAAAAATAGCCGGTGCCTTGTTAATTTTTTTGTAATCAAAAATGTCGATTAATTCTTTTAGTGTAAATATTTCTTCGTCTGTACCGGGATTCCAGCCCAATAGGGCTATATAATTTAGTATGGCTTCTTTTAGAAAACCTTTTTCTAATAAATCTTCAAAGGAAGCATCACCTTTTCTTTTGCTCAGTTTATTATGGGCATCCCTCATAATAGGCGGACAGTGCACATAAACAGGTATTTCCCAGCCAAAGGCTTCATATAATCTGTTATATTTTGGTGATGAAGATAAATACTCGCTGCCTCTTACTACATGGCTTATGCCCATAAGGTGATCATCTACTACATTGGCAAAATTATAGGTGGGCATGCCATCGGATTTCAGAAGCACCATGTCATCCAATTCAGAATTATCCACGGTTATGCTGCCGTATATTTCATCATTGAATGTAGTGGAACCTGTTTTGGGGTTGTTTTGTCTGATTACATAGGGTTCACCGGATTTTATTTTTTCTTCTGCCTCTTCTTTGGTAAGTCCGCAGCAAAGCTTATCATATTTGTAGGGAGTTTTTAGTGCTTCCGATTGTTTTCTCAAGGTTTCCAATCTGTCTCCCGAACAGAAACAGTAATATGCCTGTCCTTTTTCCACTAATATATTAGCATATTTCAAATAAATGCTTTTTCTTTCACTTTGGGTATAAGGACCGGTAGGGCCACCTATATCCGGACCTTCGTCGTGACGTAGGCCTGCAGTTTTTAATGCGCTATATATTATATCCACCGCACCTTCTACATACCTATCCTGATCTGTATCTTCAATTCTTAAAATAAAGTCGCCGTTTTCATGCTTTGCAATAAGGTATGCATATAGGGCTGTTCTTAAATTCCCAACATGCATGTAACCTGTAGGGCTCGGTGCAAATCTCGTTCTGACTTTGTTTTGGGTCATTGTTACCCTCCTCTTTACTTCAGTTCTTCTAATATTGCCAATAAATATTCATAGGTTCTGTTTGTGGATGAAACTGATACATGTTCGTTTGTAGTATGTGCATCAAAAGCATCAGCTCCCATAGAAATCATATCAAGTCCGGGGAACTTTTCACCAAAAAGTCCACATTCGACTCCTGCATGGAAGGCAACTATTTCAGGTTCCTTGCCATACAATTCTTTATATACCTTTATACAAATTTCTCTTATTTCAGATTCTGGGTTATATTCCCATGAGGGATATTCACTGTTTGCCACAAATTCAACATCGGATAATTTTGCTATTGCTTTTATTTGGTTTTTTATGCGTTCCTTTCGGGTACTGACTGAAGATCTGATAGAAAAAGTTAATCCAAATCCCTTTTCAGTTGTTGTCATTACTCCCAGGTTTGAAGAACTTTCAACTAACTCCTCAATTGAGGTGCTCATAGCTTGCACACCGTTTGGCATTGCAACCAATAAGTTTAAAACTTTTTCAGTAGCACCGCTGATTTTTTCATGAGCTATTGTAGATTTTCCGAGTGTAACTGTTACGTTGGGATCAGACACTTTGTATTCATTTTTTAATATTTGGTTCCATTCTTCAATTTTTTCTTCTATTATATGAAGTTTATCCTTGGATATAAGTATAGTTGCTTCTGCTTCGGAAGGGATAACATTGTCCTTAGAGCCTCCTTTTAGATGTGCAAGACCAAAGTCCTGTCCGGAATATATATCCAATAACACTCTGCCTAATATTTTATTGGCATTGCCTTTTTCTTTATCTATATCTATTCCTGAATGTCCGCCTAAAAGGCCGCCTATACTTACAGTATAGCTGTCAAAGTCCGCAGGAGCATTTTTCCAATCACCATCAATGTTTATAGCCGTCCTAAGACCTCCGGCACAACTGACAAGAAGTTTACCTTCTTCTTCTGAATCCAAGTTTATCATTATTTTACCCGATATATAATCAGAGTTTATATTTTTGGCACCTGTCATACCGGACTCTTCATCTACGGTAATTATGACTTCCAAAGCAGGATGTTTGGCATTTTCATCTGTCAAAACCGCCATGGCCATGGCAACAGCTATACCGTTATCAGCGCCTAAGGATGTGCCGTCTGCATATACCATGTCGCCTATATATTTTAATCTAATAGGGTCCTTTATAAAATCGTGTACTTTATCTTTTGTCTTTACACATACCATATCCATATGGCCTTGTAGTATGACTCCCGGTGCATTTTCAAATCCCGGAGTGGCCGGTTTTTTTATGATAACATTATATACATCATCTTGGATTACCTCAAGGTTGTGCTTTTTAGCAAAATTTACTAAGAAATCGCTAATTCCCTTTTCATTTCCTGAACACCTTGGAACTTTTGAAATCTCTTCAAAATATGTAAATATACTATTCATTAATACCATTCCTTTCATTTTGAACGTTATACATATTAATGTATTAATTATATAAATATTAGTAAAATAATTCAACCAATGAATGATTCAGGCTTGTGTCAAAGTTGACATATATTGCTTTTAAGTCATATAATAAAAGAAAAGCCCGTTATGTGAGGCTACCCTGTAAATAAATGCTGATACCGCTAAACATCGAGAGATGCCACGACGGTTAACAGGTTTTATCGGATTAAGGTACGGGAGTTTGACAGTTAGTCGCTAAAAATAAGAAATCGAAAGTACCGAAACCCATTGATAAATGGGCTTTTTTAATGCAATAAATTCTTTAAAATATTTGTGTTAT
>JAAYKT010000206.1 GCA_012522255.1 Clostridiales bacterium | reverse complement strand
TCAAAATAGATAAACTATTCTTTGGAGAATAAAACTTTTGTAAGATTAAATTAGACCCATCAATTTGTAAGACTAAATTAGACTGCATAGATATCAGGGGTCTACTTTACTTTTACAATTCAGGCTATGGAAGATTGATTATTGAAACACTTTTTACCTTTGACATGCGGTCTTATTCCATATATAATTTTAATGCATAAGTATATAATGAGTAAGCCGGATGATCGCGTGTATCACTATGATACATGAGGAAAGTCCGGGCTCCGTAGGGCAGGGTGCCGGATAATACCCGGTGAAGGTAACTTTAAGGATAGTGCAACAGAAATAAACTGCCTTCAAAATATTGGATTTCCTATATTTTCAAGGTAATGGTGGAAAGGTGAGGTAAGAGCTCACCGGCATATAGGCGACTATATGGCCATGTAAACCCCACTCGGAGCAAGACCAAATAGAGAAGCATATGAGGCTGCCCGCTTCGCTTCCGGGTAAGGTCGCTAAAGTCTGCTGGCAACTGCAGAATCAGATAGATGATCATCCAAGACAGGACCCGGCTTATAGGCTTACTCATTAATTTTATAAAGCATCGGTTAGTATAACCGGTGCTTTATTCGTATGGAATGCCAATATTTCTTTATTTTATTATCTGATCAGCCTTCTTACGTAATCCGTGAAAAAGTAAGGCCTGATCTGGGCAAATAGGTTGTTTGCCGCAATATATCCCGATTGAATCAGCATTGTTTTCAATTCTTCGGATAAATTGAAATCTAATGTTGTGATGTTCGAAACTTCAATGTCTTTAATATAATCAATTTCGGTTTTTGAATGGTACGGAATACCTATGTCATAAACGGCAGAAACAATGTTTTGCAGTATATTGATAGGAGATATTCCAAGATAATTTTTTTTATTTTTGATTTTGAATCCGATAGCGGGATAAATTGAGTTATCTATTAACCAAAACGGGAAATTATCAAAGACTCCGCCATCTATTAAATTATATTTGACTCCGTTTTTATTTAATGTAACAGGACTAAAAACAAAAGGTATGGAACTGCTTATTCGCACAGCTTTTGCTACTTCAAAATTGTCCGGGTTTATACCGTAATAAGTCAGGTCATCAGGTAAGACTACCAGCCTTACTCTTGTACAGTCGACACATGTCATCCTGATTTTATAACCGTTTGGGTTTTTCTCGCTTTTAAATCCGCCCCTTAAATCTTTAAAAGTTCTTATTTCTTTTAATGCCAAAACTTTGTATATCCAATCCTCCAGGTAGTCACCATCATATAGGACTTTTTCGTTGCTGAGTGTTACGATACTATTCAGTATGTTGCCCCTGGATGATGTGTTGATATCGTATTGTTTATCCCGGATAGGTTGATTAAGCAATTCAAGAATTTCCGTTTCATTCATTTTTCCTCTTGTTATTAATGATTCTTTATATCTTTTTATAATAGGAAGTTCTGAGACAGAAGTTTTTTGCATTTTCTGAAAGTTAAAATCGTCCATAAGACTTTGCATTTCAATTGCGTTATATCCTGCTGTTTTAATTGCTGTCATAAGTGAACCGACAGAAACACCTGCCATATTGCCCCAATGAATTCGCCGTTCTTCACTTGATTTAAAAACGCCAATATAGGATATACCCCTTACTCCTCCTCCACCTAAAGTGAGTCCAAAAAATCTATTAAGTTTATCCATTAATGTCCCCCCGATATTTTATATATATAGCCTATTTTATTAATATGAAAAACCGTAATCATATGTGTAAGCATCTTTAGTGATTTGCATAGTTCTTCATATAGTGGGAAATATAACGTATAATGATTAGTCAAAAAATGTATGTATCGGAGGTATTGTATGGATGCAAAAGTGGCAGTCGGTAAAGGGATTATTAGGGTAGATGCTTATGATAAGGCAATGGGCAGAGCTAAATTTAACAGTGATTATATTACACCGGATACTTTACATTGCAAAATGTTGATAAGCCAATATGCTCATGCGAAAATCAAAAGTATTGACATTAAAGAAGCACAAAAAGCCCCCGGGGTGCAGGGAATTATAACAGGAGAGTCGGCAGGCGGTGTCATGACGGGAACCTTTTTAGAAGATAGGCCGCCGTTGGCTGTAGGTAAAGTGAGATATTATGGAGAGCCGGTGGCAGTGGTAATTGCCAATACCGAATATGAGGCGAAAAAGGCAACAGAATTAATCAAAATTGAGTATGAGCAGTTGCCGGTAATAAATTCACCCGGTGATGCTTTAAAACCAAATGCAACCTTGGTTCACGAAAACATGGCGGATTACAGAATAATGAAAGAGTGTTTGCCCAAGCCGGGAACCAATATAGCTAACCACGTAAAAATAAGAAAAGGAAACATGGGAAAAGGCTGGGAAGAAAGTGAAGTAATTGTAGAAGAGACCCTGGTCTTACCTCAGGCTGACCATTTGGCATTGGAAACACGTTCAGCCAAGGTTGAAATCAAACCCGACGGGCGAGTGATTATCCACTCGACATCCCAGGGAACTTTTATAATAAAGAAGAAACTGAGCCGCCATTTTAATATCGATGCAGGAAAAATAACAGTGCATACACCTTTTGTTGGCGGTGCCTTTGGGGGAAAGGCAGCCGTTCAACTGGAAATGATAGCGTATCTTGCTTCAAAAGAGGTAGGCGGCAGGCAGGTAATTTTAATTAATACCAGAGAGGAAGACATGATCAGTTCGCCTTGTCGAATAGGCCTCGAAGCAAAGGTAAAATTGGGTGCCAAAAAGGATGGTAAAATCAAAGCCGCTGAGATCACATATTTAGTTGATTCCGGGGCTTACTCCGATATGGGTGCTGTTATGACGAAATCTATGGCTTGCGATTGTACGGGTCCCTATAGTATTGATAATGTATGGTGCGATTCTATATGTGTATATACGAATCATCCCTATGTTGTATCATTTAGGGGATTCGGACATTCTGAATTCACGGCTGTGATAGAAAGAGCGATAGACAAATTGGCAAATACCATTGGAATGGATAAATTCGAATTGAGATTGAAAAATGTTGTTGTGTCGGGAGATACTACCCCCACACAATCCTCATTGACACAAAGTAACATAGGAAATCTGAGTCAGTGTTTGGCGAGGTTAAAGGAAATAATAAAATGGGATGAGGGAGAAAAAATTGATATTGATAAAGATAGATTGAGGTCAAAAGGAATAGCATGTTTTTGGAAAACATCAAGCACTCCGCCGGATGCAGCTTCGGGTGCAATAATAACCTTTTCACCTGATGGATATGCAAACCTCAGTATTGGTGTCGCAGAACTCGGGCAGGGCTCCAAAACTGTGTTAGCTCAAATATTAGCAGAAAAACTAAAATTGGATGTAAAAAGGATTAATGTCACAGTGGAAATAGACACCGATACCAATCCGGAGCATTGGAAAACTGTTGCCAGCAGCTCAACCTTTATGGTAGGAAATGCGGTTATAGATGCCGCTGATGACGTGATAAGGCAATTAAAAGAAATATCTTCCATAGTACTTAGATGCCCGGCAAAGGATCTTGATGTTGCCGGCGGGAAGGTTTTTATGATAGATAATCCAAAGAAATTTGTTGATATTACAGAGGTTATTCACGGATATAAGTATCCCAACGGGAACTCAATAGGTGGTCAGATTATAGGCCGTGGAAGCTATATTATGAAACTCTTGAGCGGAATAGATGAAAAAACGGGAAAAGGTAAACCGGGTCCACTATGGACTGTGGGTGCACAGGCTGTCGAAGTGGAGTTTAACAAAAAAGACTACAGTTATAAAATAACGAAAGCATCTTCGGTTATTGATGCAGGCACGATTATAAATCCATCCACGGCAAAAAGTGTAACGATGGGTGGAATATCAATGGGTTTGAGTCTTGCAAGTAGAGAGGCTTTTCTCAGTGATGAAAATGGAATCATCTTAAACCCAAATCTACGCACATATAAACCTATACGTTTTGCACAGGAACCGGAATACGTTGTGGAATTTGTAGAAACACCGGAACTGGATGGGCCATATGGAGCCAGAGGCTTGGGTGAACATGGGCTTGTGGGTATTCCGGCTGCCCTCTTAAATTGTTTGTCAACAGCTATAAATGGCGACCTTAATCAATTTCCGTTAACACCGGAATTAATATGGAAAACTGCGACGGGGGTGAAAAAATGATTTCCTTTAATTTTGATTATTATAGGCCGAATACCATAGAAGAGGCAATAAAAGCATATGAAAAGGCAACGGGTGAAGGCAAATCGGTAATATATTTTTCCGGTGGTACTGAGATAATCAGTTTGTCAAGAGCAAAACAAATACACTTCAATGCTGTAATAGATATAAAAAGTATACCTGAATGCAATGTATACGAACTGAAAAGCGGAAATTTGGAAATAGGAGCCGCTGTGAGTTTGACAAAAATCTGCGATTACAATAAGTTTCCATTAATGAGTTCCGTTTGCAGAAGAATAGCTGAACATACAGCTCGCAATATGATAACCTTAGGTGGAAATATTTTTGGAAGAATACCATACAAAGAAGCCCTATTGCCACTAATTTTAACCGACAGCACGGGTGTCATAGCCGGTAAAAATGGGATTTCAACAAAGCCGTTAAGTGATATTTTTAGCACGGACCCTTTGCTGCAAGGAGAGGAGTTTTTGGTTAAGGTCACTATAAATAATGATTATATTGGCCTTCCTTATTATCATGCCAAAAAAACGAAACAGGAAAAAATAGATTATCCTTTAATTACTATCGCATCAATTAAAACAAAAGAAAAATTACGGATAGCATTTAGCGGTCTGTGTTCTCATCCTTTTAAGGTTGTCTCCGACTTAAATGATAATGCACGCAACGTTATGTCAAATATAGCCCGACCAATAGTAAATGATATATTGGGATCTGCCGAATATAGGCGGTTTGTTACAAATAATGTACTGACTGAAATGTATGAAAGATATGGAGGTGTAAATTAATGTTGGAAATATTCGGCTTAAGTGTCATAGAATTAAGCATTAATGGTGAACAAAAAAGTGTAATGGTAAGACCTGCGGATACTCTCTTATATGTTATTCGTGAAAAGCTGGGGTTAACCGGCACAAAAAATAGCTGCGGAAACGGTGATTGTGACAGTTGCACTGTTTTGATAGACGGATGGCCTGCCAAAGCTTGCCTTACACTGGCCGTTGAGGCTGTTGGTCATGAGATAACCTCCATAGAAGGCCTCAGAGGTGTACCTATGCAACAGGCTTTTATTGATAAATTTGCGATACAGTGTGGTTATTGTACTCCGGGGATGATATTGAATGGTCATGCATTGGCAACCATACATCCGAAGGCAACTGATGAAATGATAGAAGAATGGTTAGAATCCAACATTTGCAGATGCACAAGTTATCAGGAAATTTTTAGCGCAATAAAAACGGTTATAACACAGCAGTGAGTAATAATAACTTTAACACAGGCAACAAAACAGTTGAAGGGATCATTCTGGCTGCAGGGTTTTCGAGGCGTGCAGGTACCAATAAGATGACTATGCAAGTAAACGGGAAACCTTTATTAGCAAGATGCATAGAAAATATGTATGATATATGTTCAAAAATTATTGTGGTGGGCGGACATAAAGCAGAAGACATCCATCCTATAATCGTTAAATATAAAAATGTAAGTCTTATAATTAATGAAAATTATGAAAACGGGATGTTCAGTTCAGTTAAAAAAGGTATAGAATATATAAAAGGCGACAGATTTTTCCTGACGCCGGGAGATTATCCGGCAATTCAAAGTCGGGTATACAAAGATATGTCAGCAATAGGTGGTGATGTAATAATTCCAACATATAAAGGCAAAAGGGGACATCCTGTTCTTATTAATGGCAAATTGATTGATAAGATATGTACGAATGCCAATTACCATAGCTTAAGGGATTTTATCAATGACTACGGGTTCATTACAATAGAGATCAGTGACGAAGGTATACTTATGGATGTAGATACCCCAAATGATTATAATACGGTATGCCGGTACTTATCAATTTAGTTCTTTATCCATTTTCTATAAGGTAATTGAGTCTATTATTAAGAAACTCAATATGTTTTCCCATATCTTCCATCATACCTTTATATGCTTGTTTTGTCTGTTGGTCTAAGTCTAAATTTGACATGCTTGAAAAACTTGCTTTGGCATCCTCAGCAGTAACCATGCATTTTTCTAAAAAGTATTGTTCAGACGTACAAATCACTCCATTCTAAAACTTTACAATTTTTATTATGCGCAAAAAAAAATTGTTTAGTCATTATTGCTAAAGGTCTTGGTGATATAAGTAAAGTTTAAGTATTGCATGAAGATTCATTAAAATGTTTTATAAAGTAAACTTAAAAACAGATGCCGATTAGCAAGACATCTGTTTTTAATTAAGGGTATATTTAATTCTAATTTTACTTATCTAGTAAGAAACTTTACTATCATGGAGGAAGTTTCCGCATTTGTTATGGCTCCGGATGGATAGAAGCACTCATTGTTGCCCGTCATAATTTCGAGTCCCGATACTATTGCGACATAACCCTTTAATTCATCGGGAATATTATCTCTATCATTAAAATTTATGCTGAATATTTCGTACTTTTTAGCTAAGTATGCCAAGTCCATTGCATTTACAAACATTTTTGCCCCTTCTATTCTTGACACCTCACTATTTAGATTTTTCTCTTCTTCACTGATTATCTTCCTTGATATTGCCTGTTCATAATATTTTTCATAATCCTCATCAGACATTTCACTTTTTAAGGAAAGTGGCAATATATTATAATAAGGCTGCAGTGAATTTAAAAGTATTTTTATGAAATCTTTTTGCTTGATTTTTTCATTTGGGAAGAATTTTCTCGTTTCAGTATTTAATATACCGACTTCTACAAGAGCAAGAATATCACTTTCAGCCCAGTGTCCTTTGATGTCTTCAAAAGTTCCTACATCTTTATCCTTTACAATTTCGCCGTTATAATCAAGCCCTAATCCTGTTTTTGGATCAATCATGCCGGAAAAACCATCAAAAACATACACCAGTCTTACCGTATTTTTAGATGTTTTTAGTTCATAATCATAATGATTAATATACTGAAGTTGAAAGTTTACATTTTTATACAATTCCGTATAGGCATCTGAAAGGGAAAGGGTATTTAAGGGTTTGGGAAATTCTATATCGTTCCAATTGTTGTTATAACTGATTATTTCCCCTGTTAAGTTGCTTACGGTAACGTTTAAACCATTACCTATACAAGGGATGCCATTTACATTTCTTTCATAATTGAACTGATAATTTCTAGGCTTATCTGTATTTTCGTTTTCACTACTTTTATACTCAGTTTGAGTGTACTTATCGGGAGATATTTCTTTTAAGAAAGTTTCTGCCAATGATTTACATTGCTCTATGGAATAATTAGGTTTGCCCTGAGAGTATAACTGGTCAAGAATACTATCTCCCTTATAAAAGCTTATTACTTCACCTGAAATTGCATCAATTGCAATATTGGAATAAGCATATTCTTCTTCCTTGTGATTGTCATAGCTCCACGAAAAATTCCATCGTGCGTTCCTGCCATCACGATAATTATACAAAGAAGAATAGGATAAACTTTGCTTTTTATTGATCAGAGCATATTTTTCTCCTATTATCAAAGCTTTTTGTTTGCTTATATATTGTGATACGTCTTCGGTGGCCTTTATCTCCTCCGGCGTCATTGCTTTTTCATTTTCAGCCATTTCCATACCGCCGGCCCCACCCATTGCCATGCTGTCAAAACCGTGATAAGTGTCTTTTATGGATTCACCTGTAATAGCATCTACTGGTATATTGCCGTTCTTTAAGTTATATACGAGTATGGCTTTGTTCAATTTTGTTGTATTATCATATCTTATAATATAAGCTAAACCTAATTCGCTGTTATCATTAAAAGCTTTTTTTCCTTCAGTTAGGTTAATAGCTTTTGAAGAGTCGGGCAATTCTCCTCTATACCAGGTAAAATTATAATTTTTCAACTCCAAGGTGTTTTTATCTATACCGATATTAACACCGTTACCCTGGAAAGCCACACCTTTTATCTGTCTTATATATTGAATATTGTAGCTGTCATATTCATAACCGGGATTTAGTGACGTAGGGACTATAAGTTTCATTTCTTTATATTTTTCCGGTTGCAATTTCTTTAGTATTTCATCGGCTGCTTTTATGGCATCCTCTCTTTTAAACTTCGAAATTTTGGGAGGATCATTATAAGTAGTCTTCCAAAAACTCATGTGGTTAATATCACCGGTATGGGCATCAACTGACACACTGATACTGTCATTAGTTCTATTCCAGTTCAAATACCACTCACTGAGTCCATCCTGTGATTCATTGTAATTATGGGTAAAGACATATCCTTCAGTATTTAAATCAAAACTGTTTTTTGCAATTTGTATTGCTTTTTTTAAATCTATTGATGTATCAGTTGTCATTGAGTCTGCCATTACGGGTAAAATGCTTGAAAGTACGATCATAATTGTCAGTAAAAATGAAATATAGTTTTTCATAATTTATCTCCTCGTATAATATGTTTTGAGTAGTTTATTTACCTAATTTCCAGAAGCAAAACTACCCATAATACAACTGGAAATTATCTATAAGGTTATACATAACGAAACCTATA
This sequence comes from Clostridiales bacterium, assembly GCA_012522255.1. Classification (GTDB taxonomy): domain Bacteria; phylum Bacillota; class Clostridia; order Lutisporales; family Lutisporaceae; genus JAAYKT01. The sequence continues at coordinate 15 of JAAYKT010000206.1, read as the reverse complement.
TCATCGCTTACTACG
>JAAYKT010000205.1 GCA_012522255.1 Clostridiales bacterium | reverse complement strand
TCTACAGGGTTTCCCAGGACATCGTTAACCTTTTGCTTGCTGTTATTTAGCGTCATGACTTTTAGAGAAATCTTTTTATTTGTACGATTGGACTGAACAACATTACCACTGGTAGAAAAGATAAATTTTGATCCGGAATCATTGTCTACATCACCGCTTTGCCCTAACTTTGTTTTGGAAGCGGGGTTTACTGCCACTGAAAAAGGATTGACAAAGTAAAAACCCGGTTCTTTTAAAGTGCCGGAATATTTACCGAAAAGGGTTAAGACTAAAGCTTCCTGCGGTTTTATAACCTTTAGCCCTAAAAAGGGTATAAAACCTACTATAACCCAAAGAATACCTAAAACTAAAGGTAATGCTCCAATGTAATTATCTCTGCTTAAAAGTGTGCCTCCTAAAAATATTAAAGCGAAAGCCGCTAAATATAGCAGAATAAAAAGAATCAACGAAGGCATACCCGGTTTGCCTTTAATGTTTTTTTCAGTCATAATATTCACCTCTTATATCTATTTGATATTAATATGATATCATTATGATATATAGGTGTCAATAAAAGCTTTTAACTAAATAAAATTTTATAACCCGCTGCAGATTTTTATTTTGATTCCTTGGCTGTTGGATGACATGAATTCATACAATTCTCTAATTCTGCTTAATGTAGGGACTGTTATATGTGAGAGTTTATATTTCAATCCTAAATGCTTATAGGTTTCGATTCCCAATCTATGATAGGGTAAAAGCTCAATCTCTTGTAATTTTTTTCTGTTTTTGCAGAAATTTAAAACGGATAATAGGTTTTCGCGGGTATCGTTTATGGAAGGGACAAGGGGGATTCTTATATGTATTTCTACGGGGTAATAAGAGTCATCAACCTTACAGATATTACTTAGAATTAAATCATTTTCAACACCCGTATACCTTTCGTGTATATTGCTATCCATATGCTTTATATCTACATACAATGTATCAAGGTAGGGTAATGTCTTTTCAATATTATTATAAGGGGCAAAAAGACTTGTCTCCATTGCTGTATGGATGCCCCTACGTTTACAGGATTTCATTGATTCTGTTAAGAATTCTGATTGCATGAGAGGTTCTCCACCGCTGAAGGTCACTCCGCCGTCTGAATGGAAATAAAAAATCTCATCTTTTGATATTTCTTTTATCAGTTCAGTGACGGTCATATAGGTTCCATATTTTTTATAAGCACTATAGGGGCACCTATCATAACAAAGCAGATTCATTTGGCATTTCTCTTTTGAAATTGTTATCTTGCCATTGTCATTAAGGGTTAGCGCTTTTTCCGAACATAATTCGACACAGGTACCACAACCTGTGCATCTGTTTTGCATATATCCCTTTTCTATATAAATGTTGTGGGATTCAGGGGTAGAGCACCACTCACACCTCAAGGGACATCCCTTAAAAAACACTACCGTCCTCAGGCCTTGTCCATCATGAATTGATGTTTTTTCTATTCTGAGTATCAAGCCCTTTTTATCGTCAGTCATATTCTTCACCCCAATGTAATTCCGTGTTGTGTCGTACGTCCTATAATTTCATCTTGAACATCCTTGCCCAATTCAACAAAGTAGGCTGTATAACCGGCAACCCTTACTAATAAGCCCTTATATTTATCGGGGTTTTTTTGTGCCTTTATAAGCTTTTCATTATCTATTATATTGAATTGAACGTGGTATACCCCCAGGCTGCACATGCTTTTTAAAAGAGCCATCAGTTGTGCTATGCCGTTTTCTGTAGATAAAAGTGAGGGGTCAATTTTCATATTCAAAAGTGTCCCCTGTACAAAACGGTCATGGGGTATGTGTGAAACCGATTTTAATACAGAACCAGGTCCGTTTAGGTCCGTTCCACCGCCTGGACTTACGCCGTCCGCCAATGGTTTCCATGCATTTCTTCCGGATGGAAGAGCACCCACTTCAAGGCCAAAAGGAGTATTCCCCGAAACGGGAAGTATACCAGGGGTCATTGGGCCAAACTTACTTTTATACTTTTCTATTTCATCTGCAATAAAGGTAAACAGTTCGCCTGCAATGTCATCAGCTTCCGTAATATCATTTCCGTACTTAGGTGCTTCCAGGCATAATCTTTTTATATAATCATATCCATCAAAATCACTTTCGAGAGCTTTTAGCATTTCTCCCATAGTGGCCTTTTTACGATCATAGACTATGTCTTTTATAGCTGCTATACTGTTTATTAAATCAGCAACACCTATAAGAATTATTCCATTACCTGTATTATACTTGGCTCCGCCCCAAGCATAGTCTTTAGCTTTTTCTATACATTCCTTAAATGTTAAAGACAGTGCAGGGACAGGCCTATCCATGCATACCTCATCTATAACATGACTGCCTTTTACCACTGCACGCACAGAATAGGCGATGTGTTTTTTGACAGCTTCTAAGAACTCTTCAAATCCTTTAAACTTTTCAGGATCTCCCGTTTTTTCAGAGATATAGTTTCCACTCTTTCTGTTCCTTCCGTTTAGCAATGCAAATTCTACCATACTGCCAAGATTAATATCTGCCAGGGCTGTATAATGACGCAGTCTGCCTTCGAGGTTGGTTTCCACACAGCCGCAAGGGTTCCAGTCAAAAGCCTCTTTCAAAGGGATTCCCTTGTTCATAAGCATACGGATGCCCATATCATCGTTAAAAAATGCAGGGAACCCTGTACCCAATTTTATTAATTCAACTATACTGCGAAGAAATTCAATTGGGTTTTTTGCAAGGTTATATCTCACTGATAAGGAAGGTTGATATAGTTGGACATCCGCCGTAGCCTGCAATATCATATAGGAAAGCTCATTGACTGCATTTTTGCCCGTTGTGTCGATGCCGCCTACGGAAACATTTTGAAACATGGGGTAGCCGGCAGCAAATTCAGCTGTCTGGGCATCTTGGAACAGACAAGGTTCACTGAATTTTACCCATAGGCAGTCCAGCAGTTCCTGAGCCTCATCCTTTGTAATTCTGCCTGCTTCCAAATCTGCTTTGTAATATGGATATAAATATTGATCCATTCTCCCAGGATTATAGGAAGCAGCGTTTTGTTCCATGAAAATACAAATTTGATACAGATATAAGGATTGAAGTGCTTCTCTGAATGTTCTGGCCGGGTACTTAGGCACATGTGCACATGTCTCGGCAATTTGATAAAGTTCTTTTTTTCTGTCTTCATCTGTTTCAAGTCCGGCAAGCCGAAGGGCTTCTTCTCTGTATCTTTGCGCCAATATTTCGATACCTTCCGCAGCAATAAGCATGGAAGACAGGTAATAGTCCTTTTCATAATCACCGGGAATTGTAGTATCGAGCTTGTCTTTTCTATTTTGTATGATTTCTTTAATTCCTGTCGTTCCTATATTTATAATCATTTCATAGCCTGCAGTGGTTTCGCCCCAGCCCCGAACAGCTTTTCTGTTTATATATACAACACCGTTATCACGAAGGGTTTTTGTATCTTCAGGTATCTGTTTGAGCCAGGCTTCGTAATTTGATCTTCCCTTCCAATATGGGCGTATTACCTTTTCAAAAATTTCTTTATCCTCCCTTTTTAGATAAAATGGGTCGTATTTTCTTGCGCTGATGGTATCTAATTCTTCATCCAAGATAGACCAGCATGTATCGGCACAAAGTATGCCGGCTCGTCTTTTGCTTCCGGAGCAGCCGACAATGAGTTCATCATCCCATATGGTAACAGTTTTTTCTTCACATTGTTTTTTAAAAGCTTTTGCTTTTTGCACTACTAAAGGTTCCCCGTCTGTTTCCATAAAACTTTCTGTTAATATTTTTGCATTTTCTAAGTCCATTTCCGGTTTTGTGTTTAGAACACGTTGTTTTAATCTGTTTACTCTGTCCAAATAGGATTTATCAACAACATTTACCACTGAGACTACCCCCTCATAGAAATTATATATCGCAATTCTTCTTTTAAGATTTCACATAATATAGTAATATTATTGTATAGTAAATATGGTGACCTTTCAATAGATGAGAAGGGTTATGGGTTTATAAAAGATTACATAAGATTAAAATGAGAAAGGCGATGTTACATTTGATCATAAACTATGAAGGCCATGAACCGATAATTCACCAAAGCTGTTTTATAGCGGACAATGCCTCAATTATTGGAAGAGTTGAATTAAAAGAAAACTCAAATATATGGTATGGTACAGTTGTCCGGGGTGATGATAACTATGTAATTATAGGTAAAAATACAAACATTCAGGATAACAGCACAATCCATATAGCTGACGATTATCCAACTATTGTTGGGGACTATGTCACTGCAGGGCATAACGTAATAATCCATGCCTGCACCGTCGGCAATTATGTTTTGATAGGCATGGGTGCCATCATATTAAACGGTGCCGTTGTAGGTGACAATGTAATAATAGGCGCGGGTTCGGTTATACCTCCGGGGAAAATAATTCCCTCCAATGTTGTTGTTATGGGCACACCTGCAAAAGTAGTCAGGGAATTGGGAGAGGAAGAATTACAAAAACATATAAAAAGGGCTAAGGATTATGTGGTGCTGGCAGATAAACATAAAGGGAGAGTTATGCTATGAAACAGTATCCTTCTATATTCAATGATGTTATCGGGCCTGTCATGGTAGGGCCTTCCAGTTCTCATACGGCAGCCTCTGTTCGAATAGGAAATGTTATACGTCAGCTTACTAAAGCTGAAGGACCTTTGTCTGTAAGCTTTGAATTTGATAAAAATAGTTCCTTGGCCTCAACATATAGCACACAGGGAGTAGATCAGGGACTTGCGGCGGGACTTATCGGAATGCAGACTCATCAAAAAAAGATAATGCAAGGATTAGAATTGGCCAAGCAGGCAGGTTTAAAAATTTTTTTTAATATTAAAGATATTGGACCCGACCACCCTAACGCATATCATGTTTTAGTTCAAAGGAAAGGAAAAGAAGATATCCGCTTAAAGGCTCTTTCAACCGGTGGAGGTATGTTTGAAATTGCAGAACTTCAGTATTTTCCTGTTTCAATTACAGGTGGTTTTTTTGAAATATTGATTATTACCTCAACGCCATTAAGGCCAAAGTCTAAACAATGTTTGGAAGGATTAGGGGAAGTCACAGAGACTTTTGGCAAGAGGGGAATATTATATAATATAAAATCACAAACACCATTTAAGGAAATCCCGATTATAGATTTTGATGAGATGTATACTCTTTCACCTGTACTCTCTATAGCATCTCAGTTAAGGCCCAATGTGCCCTTTGCCACAGTGGAAGAGGTGATCAAATATAATATAGAAAATTTGCAGCTTTGGGAATTGGCATGTATTTATGAAAGCATAAGAAGCGGCTTAAGTAAAGAAAAAGTCTTGGATAAGATGGGAGACATAATAGATTTGCTTATCGAATCCTTGGATAAGCATATGGACAATGATATAGCGGGAAGGATTTTGCAAAGTCAGTCTAAAAATATAATTGGTAAGAATATACTTGGAGGAAGTCTTATAGAAAATATCATTTACTATGTTACACGTTTTATGGAGATTAAAAGCGCAAACGGTATTTTTGTTGCCGCGCCTACGGCGGGCTCCTGTGGATGCGTGGCTGGTACAGTGTTTGCTCTTGCAAAGGAATATGAGTTAAGTAAAATAGACATGGCCAAAAGTATGCTCGCAGCAGGTTTGATTGGAGTATTTATTGCTTATTTAAGTACTTTTTCTGCAGAAGTCTGTGGTTGTCAGGCTGAATGTGGTGCAGCATCAGGGATGTGCGCCGCCGCTTGTGCTCATGTACTTGGTTTAGATGCCGAGAAAAGTATTGCTGCGGCTTCTATGGCATTGCAGAATGTTTTTGGAATGGTATGCGACCCGGTGGCAAATCGGGTGGAGGTACCTTGTCTGGGTAAAAATATAATGGGAGCTATGAATGCCTTGTCAAGTGTGAACATGGCAGCAGCCGGCTTTGATCAAGTTATACCTTTGGACGAGACTATCAAAGCAATGGATGCTGTTGGGAAGTCATTGCCTATGGAACTTCGTTGTACAGGCCTCGGGGGGCTTTCCATAACTCCGACAGCACAAAGGATTAAAGTAGAGCTAACATAAGTATTTTACAAAAATGTATCGCAAATATATTATTTAAACGAATGAAATAAAACTAATTGTTAGCTATCTTAATTTGTTACAGTAAACACAACCACGTATCGCATAAGTAAAATGAAGGATCAAAAATGGTTTTTTAATCTCAATGACCGTTTTTGTTTTTTCT
>JAAYKT010000024.1 GCA_012522255.1 Clostridiales bacterium | reverse complement strand
GTCGACTACACATCCACCTCCTGGCTCAACAACCGCGGCTACACCGGCCACGAACACTTGGATGCCTTCCAGATCATAAACATGAATGGCCGCGTGTACGACCCCCTCACCGCCCAATTCTTCAGCCCCGACCCCTTTGTACAAGCCCCCGACAACTGGCTGAATTATAATCGGTATGGGTATTGTTTGAATAATCCGCTGATTTATACGGATCCGAGTGGGGAATTTTTTTATATAATCCCTAATATTGGATGGAGTCCACAAGGAGGATTAAGTATTGGTGTCTCTTTTGTTGTTGGTATACCAGGAGTAGTAAGTGCACAAGCAGGGATAGGGTACAGTTTTAAATCAAATGATTTATATGGATCTGCTGGAGTAACCGCTGCATTAAATACACTTTATGTTTCAGCTTCCGCAAATAGTGGTTTTAGTGCAGGATACAGTTTTGGGTTTACTCCATATTCCGGAGTCCCTATCAGCACAAATATTACTACTGTTGGAGTTAATTATAATATTAGTAATAACAGTTGGAGTGGAAATGTATCAGCGTGGCAAGTTGACAAAAGTGGTTGGACTTTCAATCCTAGTGTTTCAGCTATGATTTATCCTGAACAAACGACAAATTTTGTGAGAGGAAAAGGATGGAATGATAACGATGCGGTTCTCTCAAATTATAAGGCAGGAAAATATAATTTGAAAGGACACACTTGGCAAGATGCGGCATTAGATTATTTTGGATTTAAAGGAAGCTACGATTCTGAATTATCTTCTGAAGGACATTGTGATGAAAATGGCGTAATCACTTATAGCCCAAATGCTTTCGTAAACGGATTTGATTATTTGAATAGAGTTGCTGCCGAGGAAATGTATCATAGTCGAGATGTAGGGAGAGGAACTTATGATGATGTGGATTGGAATGATCAATATCAAAAAGCAATGGCTCAAGCAGAAGGAGAATATAAAGCAAATAAATTTTTATATCACAGAAGTGGGCTATTTAAAGCGGCAAACAAAGATGATCTTTGTAATCGTATTACAAGACATGGAAATGTATATGGGGCATTTGACAAATATCTAACGCCAAACAATTATTATTACAACTTTACTTATAAATGGTGGCATTGTATATATAATATTCCGAAAAAATGGTAAATATGGCAAAAATACTAACGATATTTTTAACAATAATTGTTTTGATTTGCAATTCATCGCACTGCTTTAGGGCAAATGACAGAAAAAAAACAATAGAAATAGATACAACATCCCTCTCTTTAGATATTTATTTTGGGAATGATTCTATTACTTTGCAAAGAGATGATTCTATTACTGTTAGAATCTCCTTTTATAACAGAACGGATTCATTGTTATCTATTCTTATAGGTAATCACACACTGGAATTATTGAATGACAAATATGTTTTTGGAGGACAAAGAATTGTATTAGACGAAAAAAAAACAACTGAAATACTATCTATTTCTCCTAAAGGGGAAAAAACTATAATTTTAAATCTTTTTGCCGATGACTTGTTCTCTTTAGGTCTTGAGGAGTATTATGTCACATATTGTTCTGTATCAGTTAATACAAAAATCAGGTATTTTGCATCTTCTAAAAAATACAAAATCTGTATGTTAGAATCTTCTGACTAATCTAAATTATCTATTCATGCGAACATTTAGAGTCGGCGGCTTAGTATGGTCGGGTGACGAATATCCGTAAAAAAAGTGGCATCAATATTTGGTGCAGATGCCAATTGGTATGAATCAACTCAATTACTACGATCAGGACAGCCGTCTTGTTTGGGAGGCCCTCACAGAGAATGTCCGCGGCCAGATTCTGACGGAAAAGAATG
>JAAYKT010000204.1 GCA_012522255.1 Clostridiales bacterium | reverse complement strand
ATATATGCTTGACAGCATTATATCTTCTATTAATATTTTATACTGTAAAAAGCCAAAAAAATCGAGAAAAAAAGAAAATGCAATTGTGCCGAGCATGCTAAGCAAAACAAATTCCCTATCTACAAATTTATGACCCAGTACAAAAACAGGGATATTCAATATGAACAACATCAAACCCGGTTTAACTCCTGTAATGTAATTAATTATCAAAGCTATCCCACTTAGGCCGCCACTGAGCATTTTGTGAGGTATAATAAAAGTATTATAAGAAATGCCGCATATAAGACTGCCAAGTAGTATCGTGACCGTCATAAAAAAATATTTGCAGTAATTATTGTTTCTTAGTTTTGCAAACAATATATGTAACCCCCAATGCATAATTAATTTTTATTTGATATCTGCTAACAATTATATAGTTTATGCATATAATTAACAATCAAAATCAAGGAAAATGCCAAAAGGCCTCTAATACCTTAGAAGCCTTTTAAGTTTAAATACCTATTATAATTTCTTTAATCATTCAATTCTTCTTTGTTGCAAACTTCTTCATCTAATGTTGTTTCTACCACTTCCATTTTTGAAATTGAAATTTCATAGGCAATTCTGGTAATAACTTCTTCATCTGATATTCGTTTTTGATATTCTCTGCTTTGTATCCTTCCCCAAACCTTAATTCTGTCACCAACCTGTAACTTTTCGGAATACCTTGCATTTCTCCCCCATGCGATGCTGGGTATGTAATCCGACTTGTTATAAGGACGATTAACCGCAATCAGCATATCAGTTATTTCACGGCCAAAAGGTGTTGTTCTGTAGATGGGTCTTTTGCAAATATAACCGTCCAAATAAATTTGGTTCGGATTTTTGACTTCTTCATCAATAAGTGTTATATTCCGCGCAAAAACAGTTAATATAAGCTTGTTGCTACCATCCAAATACTTGTTGTAAGATCTGAGTTGCCCTTCAACAAGCATTTTTGTACCCATTTCAATATCAATACCTAACATTAGCCTTTCAGATATGGTTATAGGCAAAACATCAAATACATCGCTAAGCCTGGGCACTATCAGTTCAGTATTAAAAAACTTTTCTCCGTACATTTCATGACTTAAAACCGGATTCTCTTTTACTGTACCAAAAATAGATACTATGTTATTCGATATAACATTATCACTCAACTTCGACCCCCACCCTTTCTTATTCTCTTGTTTTTCGGACTTAATCTACACTATAAATATTCAATAAGTTTAGATTATATGATTATTTTTCATAAGATTTTTTAAGGGTTGTATATAGTATAGGCTTAAGAAATTTCTTCCGTAAGCAACAGGTCAACTATTGTTTTGGTTGCATTAAACTCCTCTCCACCTAAAATCAGCAAAGCATCTTTTTTATTAATGTTATTTAAAATAAGGGTTACTGCATTTGCCAGATTACACACCAATTTAAGGTCTATATTATTCTGTTTCGTTTTTACCCTGACAAGTTCGAAATTTAATTTGTTATTATATTTATCGGTAAAGTCAGATATTATGATTTGTTTAACATTTGCACTAACTACCAGTTCAAGCAAATTTCCGACTGCTACAGATTCATTTTGAATTTTGCTGAAAAGATTATAAGAAACCAGTAAATATAAGTTTTTATAGTCTAAAAGTTGGACCGTTTCAAGCGTTTCTTTTATTCCTGAATAATCAATACAAAAATTATCAATCAAAGCAAATTTATCATATCTTTTTATTAAGAGGTTCCTGCCATTTTCGCTATATTCCATTAAAGATTCTTTTATATTCTTTATATCCATATCATAATAAAGAGCGCATGATATGGCTGCCAATGCCGAATAAACTCTGTTTATACCCAATCCCCTAATTGACAGCGGTGTTTCAAAAGGTTCTATCGCTTTTTTAGATCTACTGTAAAAGCTTCTTTGCAAACAATAGTTAAAGCTTGTGCACTCCCCGTAGCCTATACTTGTTGCAGTTACAGATGCTTTTTTACCTAGCCCATAAGTTAT
>JAAYKT010000203.1 GCA_012522255.1 Clostridiales bacterium | reverse complement strand
TGCTGCAGGAGTAATACCCACACGGTATTCGTGATTTAGTATCTCTTTAACCGTCCCAATAATCATCTTGATTCTCCTTGTAAATAAATGTCGGATGCTAAAAAAGTGAAATAATAATATACCTTAATTATATCTCTCACTTTTCTTATCAAACAACACAAAATCCACTAAAATATATGCATTTTCAACTAATTTAAAATAAAATTGCCATGCCTGTTTTATCAAAGCTGAAGCACTTCTTTCTTAGTAACTGTATGTCACTTACTTATACTAATGTGCTCTAGGCTTCATTGAGTAGAAATAAGGTCATGTAATTATTTTTATTACCTTATGAATTATAACACCTGCTAAGTACATGTAACAAGAAAAACTATATGATTGGTACGATATCAGGACAGATATTTTTGTCTTGTCATTTATATGTATCTAATATACATATATTTATATATAAATAAAGACAATTACTAAGTTTTGTCTTTTTTACTGCCCTTCTCCTATTCTCCTATTTATAACTAATTTTTATATTACTCAAACCATTTTCCAAATAACACATAAAATGTTGATGAATATTTCAAGTCTCTACTGATAAAGCGGTACACACTGATAGGTTTTATGTGCATACATTTTCACTGCAACTTCTACCACCTTTACAACAAGATAACAGAATGCATAGGGAAGAAAAATAAAACATACCACATTTATGACATAATTAATTTAGAGAATCAAAGCCTCCATCTTTCATTTAATTTGCCGACAAATTTAGTCTTTGTAAATGGATAATGTTCTGAAAAAAGAAGGTTCATATCTTTAAAAACAACCAAAGTTATAAGACAGTGCAACAAATGACTATGTCGTAAATATCAAAAATGGCAGAAGATACTCAGATTTTGGAAATATTAACATGAGCTTTATAGCATTCAATACCTGCATTCTCTCACAAAGAAGAAAATTCAAAGAAAAATACAGTTACGATCTGCCTCACTATTTAGAATGAGAAAATTTATATGGTATCTTTAACGATTTTGCTTTCATCGAATTTAATAAGTTCAAGGATGAGTCCACATCATGTTCTTACACAGGGTAAAAAGATTGTGAGCCTTCAAGACTGAACCAGTTCGGTACTAACTACACATCCTCTAAATTTTCAATAAACAATTAACCATATTTTCAAGAAGCATGAGAATTTCTTCGACTATATATTCCAGGAAAACTTACTTCACAGTTCCAAAGAAGAAATTATTTGGGTATGTGCTTATTTGGATAAGTAAGAATAATAAAAGAAAAACTAAATATCAAAAAGGGGCTTTTAGAAGCCCCTTTCATGTTTTTGCATTTTTTCAAACCATTATGCTCAATGCTACTTCTTAAGCAGATTGTATATGATCTGTGCAAATTCCGCTCTTGTCGTATTACTGTAAGGTATTATGTAATTGTCACTGCCTTGTATAATACCTGCAGATATGAGTTTTTGCATTGGCTCTCTTGCCCAGTCAGCTACTACATTGCCGTCATTGAAGTCGCTTACTTTCTTCTCTATCTCTCCTTCTCCTAACTTGTTGGTAAGAGTCAGTATGTTATAAAGGAAAGTGAATGTCTCCTGGCGGGTTATTACTGCATTAGGAGCGAACTTATTATCACCCACGCCATTGGACAATTTAAGCCTCTTTGCTGCTGCAAGATATCCTGAATACTCCGTCTGGTCAGCATCATCGAAATTATCGACAGGATTTAAATCAGGAGCGATATTGTATGCCTTCATTATCATCATAAGGAATTCCGCTCTTGTTATCTTTGCTGTCGGACTGTATCTCATGTATCCTGTTGAAGGCATTATCTTTCTTGCAACTACAAAGTTCATAGCATTGTTATACCATGCATCTGAATTTACATCAAACATACTTACCTTACTGTAGCCTACTGAGTAGTTACTGAAGTGAGTGGTCTGGAATGTTACGACACCCTT
>JAAYKT010000202.1 GCA_012522255.1 Clostridiales bacterium | reverse complement strand
TATATCGGGACTAACATCCGGCACATTAATATCTTCCTCAACAACGGTGCTGGAAATCTCTTCACCTATTATTATGCATACTTTTATTGGTTTTTTTATAAGTTCGACAGGCATCCGCTTTCCTCCTTCAAAAACAATTTTTGTATAAGCGTTCTATACTATTTATATGAAGGGGATAAGGTTTTATGAATAATTATTTTGTACGTAACACCCAATATGTGTAATAAATGACAATACATTGGGGAAAATAAGGAGAACAGCTTATTAAGTTGTTTTTTATCCTTTTATTCAAAGCTTCTGAAAAATTTTAATGATATTAAGACTGTTTACTCCAACATAGAGGTGGTGTTTCATAGGAATGATAATTAAAGGCGTGAAAAACTTATTTATATATAAAGAACCTGATAAACAGCCTTTTGAGTTATTGGAAAAGGATGAGGAAGGTGTAAATCAGCAGACTCCCATACCCGATATAGAAGAAATAAGCAATCAATATAACAAGGATAATAAAAGCGGCGGCGATCAAAAAAAATATAAAAGGACTCCTGTTAAAGTTGGAGAGATCAAAACTACTGCTGATAGCCAAGAGAAGGGCGTGTTATCCGACCAATTGCTGGTCAACCTTGAATACATGAAACAGCGTTTTAACTTACCGTTAAATCAAGATGTTGTTATCAGAGAATTCAATATGGGAAACAGCGGTAATGCCTTCCTCATGTTTATAGACGGTATGATAGATAATAGCATAATTAATCAATTTGTTATACCTCAGCTTTCAGATACCAAAAACTTTACTAATTATAAAGACGGAAACTTCGTAGATTATATCATCAGAAATGTAATTTCTGTTAACCAAGTAACAAAATCGAACAATTTGGATGATATTACAGTGGATGTTCTACGCGGCATGACCGCACTGTTTGTAGATGGGGAAAAGGAATGCATTTTAATTGGAAGCATAGGTTTTGAAAAAAGAAGCATAGATAAACCTTTGACTGAATCAATTATTCAAGGATCCCAGGAAGCATTTACGGAGGATTTAAAGACAAATTTATCCCTTTTACGAAGAAGCGTTAAAAACGAAAACTTTATAATTGAAATGACACAGGTAAGCAAAACCAATCGTGCCTCCTGCGCCATCGCTTACCTAAAAGGAATAGCAAATCCCCGTTTGCTAGATGAAGTTAAAAGAAGGGTAAACAGCATTGATACTGATTTGATATTAGGCGGAGGAATGCTGGAACAACTGATAGAAGACAGCACCTTTATGCTATTTCCACAGATAATGCAAACAGAAAGGCCGGACAGAGCCGCTTCGTTTCTATTGGAAGGTAAGGTCCTTCTGATTACGGAAGGCACTCCCTTTGTTATGGCTGTTCCCATCACATTATTTCATCTTCTTCACTCCTCCGAGGACTCGCTCCTTCGTTGGGAGTACGGGACTTTTTTAAGGCTCATACGCTTAATCGGTGTTTTAACAGCGTTGTTTCTACCGGGGCTATACATAGCACTTACACAATACCACCATGAGATGATACCCACCCAATTATTGCTCTCCATTGTAAAGTCCAGGTTATCGGTGCCCTTCCCTGTATTTATAGAGATACTCATGTTGGAAATCTCCTTTGAATTAATAAGAGAGGGTGGCATCCGGGTTCCGGGTGTTATAGGCAACACTTTGGGAATCGTAGGTGCCCTGATATTAGGTCAGGCGGCGGTCGCAGCAGGTTTTGTAAGCCCTGCCCTTATTATCATAGTTGCGGTAACAGGCATCAGCAGTTTTGTTATACCGACTTATTCTCTTTCCTTAAGTATTAGAATTTTGAGATTTATTGTATTGATTTTCGGTGCCGTTGCGGGGTTTTACGGTGTCTCTCTGGCGATAATAGGATTAGCATTGGTTGCAACCAATATGAAATCCTTTGGGGTACCATTCCTATCACCCATAGCACCAAAAGCGGTAACGGGGCACGATGTAATTATAAGATATCCCACATGGGAACAGGAAAAACGCCCGGATGCTACAAATGCCCTTAATCAAAGCAGACAAGGGCCCCAAGCCAGGGGTTGGAAAAAAAGCAAAGGCGGGGATAATAATGATAAAGGAAGGTAAATTTGGCACCCAGGAAGCTATTTGTATAATAACTATCACTACAGTATCAAAGGTTTTTTATACAAGTCCCACCATGGTAATGAAAATTGTAGGTACAGCAGGTTGGTATATGACTCTGATATCCGCTGCCACTGCCACAGTGGCTTTTACAGTAGTTTATTTATTACTAAAACGCTTTCCCGGCAAAAACATTATGGAAATATATGATATTGTTTTGGGTAAGTCAATAGGGTCATTTTTTTCACTCTCGCTTTTGCTTATAGTTTTATTAACGGCGGCAGCTAATATAAGAGAATTTACAGAGGTTATGATAGTCTATATTTTCCCTCTGAGCCCCCCGAGTTATATCATAGGGCTGCTTCTTATTATCATTGTTCTTGCCGCTTATTTAGGGCTTGAACCTATTGCGAGGGTTTCCAGGCTTTTCGGGGGGATGCTGTTATTCGGTCTTTTATCTATACTAATTTTGGCAACCAGAAACTATGAATTATACCATCTTTTCCCTATATTAGGGTATGGTATAGGAACTACTTTTTCCAATGGTGCCTTAAGAAGCTCCGCCTATGGCGAAGTTACTATTGTAGCGGTAATAGCAGGTTCCCTGCAGGGTATAAGCCATGTAAAAAAAGCCGGTTACATAAGCATTTTTCTTTCCGGCGCTATAATATCTCTTGTAATTTTTTCCTTTACATTATCATTTCCTTATTATACCGGCAGGGAAATTACCGCACCAATGTATTTAATGACTACCCTTATAAATTATACAGGTTTCTTCCAAAGGTTGGAGGCCATATTCTTGTATATATGGAGCATAAGTATGGCAATCTCTTCCTCTGCCCTTATTTATATTGTTCTTATGATATATGGCCATATATTTAACATTCAGGATAAAAAACCGCTGATTCTTCCTCTTAATATAATATTATATTGTCTTGCAATGCTGCCTGAAAGTATGGGCGCTCTAATTACAATTTATATGCAAGCCCTAAGGACTTATGGCTGGATATTCTTTTTCCTCCCACCGGCATTAGCATTATTAATCGCTATGGCAAAAGGCGAGGAAGGAGAGGTGAAAAATGCGAAGGAAAATTAGTCTTATAATTATATGTTTTGTGTTGTTTATACCTACAGGTTGCTATGATTCAAAGGAAATTAATGAATCTACATATATAGCAATGTTAGGGGTAGACGAAGGTGTAAAAGATAAATGGCAGATAACACTTTTGTTGCCATTCCTTGGCGAAGGCGGCGATTCCGGAAGCAGTGAAAACGAAGGCAGAAGCACGCCTATATATACTGAATATACAATAGAGGCCCCTTCGTTTTTTCAGGGCATATCTTTGACAAATACAAGCATTAGGGGAAGCATTATCTTTTTTCATGCAAACGTTTTAGTTTTTTCAGAGGATTTGGCTAAAAGCGGGAAGATAGGTAAATTTATTGCGCCATTGATAAGAAATAGAGAAATACGCCGTTCAGAATTTATACTGGTATCAAAAGGAAGTGCAAAAGACTTTTTGGGTGCAGCGATAGAAAACTTAGAAACATCCATTTCAAAGGAGATGGAAGATTTAATCAGGGGTTCGGTTTATACCGGGTATTTCCCGAAAACCAATTTAAATGATCTGAATAACGGGATCAAATCCACCTATCACCAGACTTTGGCTATTTACGGTGCAATAAATAATGGATTGATAAGTGACGCCCTCGAAGGCGATTCTACAGAAGACCCGGAGGATTCGGCCAATTACTATGCCGGAGAAATCCCAAGAAAAGGCGGCAAAAAAATAGATTTAGCGGGAAGTGCCGTTATTAACGGCGATAAGATGGTGGGAAAGCTTACAATCTATGAAACCCAGTTGGTATTAATTACAAAGGGTCTGCTAAAAAGATGGACCTTTGCCATACCTGATCCAAAGGAACCCGATTCGGTTATACCCATTGAAGTAAGGCCTGCAAAAAAACCGCAAATAAGGATAAGTTTTAAAGATAAAAAACCCGTTATTGACCTGAAATTAAAATTGAATGCGGATATATTAGCTATTCAAAGCAGAATTGATTACGAAGATCCGAGTTTGTCCCCGATTTTGGAAAAGGCCGCTGAGGTACTTATTAAAAGGGAGCTTGATAAGACCATTAAAAAATGCAAAGAATTAAAATCAGATGTTTTTGATTTTGGAAATACAGCCGCTATGAAATTTGCCACCATTCAGGAATGGGAGGATTATAACTGGAATGAGCGTTTTGAAGATGCCGAAATAAATACAACAGTCAGCTTAAAAATTAAGCGTTTTGGTACTATGATAAGCGACTCGCCTATAATATCCACGGAGGGAAAGGAGAAAAGCAAATAATGAGATGGCTATCAATCCTATTGGTCTTGCTGCCTGCATTTTATACCTTCAGTTATGCAAAATATAGTTGGAAAAACAACAATAAACCGGCTGCATGGGGGGCATCGCTGCTGGCGATTGTCTCCATTGCATTGCCGGTGATGTTGTTGATTATCAGATGAGGAACCAGGGAGGGAACCAGGGGGACGGCAGACTGTGTGGTAATTCATCAAATGCATAAAATAAACTTTAAAAATATGTAAGAAATGTTAAAATCAAAAAGGAATTTAGGCTATCGATGTCGAATATAGCTATAAGAAAGTA
>JAAYKT010000201.1 GCA_012522255.1 Clostridiales bacterium | reverse complement strand
TCTAATTCTTTACCTGCTTTTTCAATCCCTGCCCAAGCACTGTCATTAAATGATTTGTCGCCTATTCCGCCAACGTCGGTAACCATACCGAAAGAGTATTTTGGCGCTTCCGGTTCAACGGGTGTTTCTTCTTCTTCACCTGGCCCCGGTGCCGGCTCGGCCGGTTTGGAACAGCCTGCGAACATAGCCAATATCATTACAAAGGCTAATAGTAAACATAAAATTTTTTTTGTCAACTGTATCTTCCCCCTTAAATTTTATTATTCTTATTATTTACACAGTCGATTATACTATTCTACATCTGTTTTAAAAATCCTGCTTAGAAAACTTATTTGATATACCTGAACTGAGCATCAGAACCTGCTTCTATTACAGAAGCAGGCTCTATTTTAGCAAAGACAATCCAATGGTTTTTGTGTAATAAATTTATTATCAAATAACACATCTACGGCTTTTTCGTAATCTTCATCTGCAGTGAGTATAATAGGTCCCGTGCATCCCATACCGCTTTCTGAGTAAAAACCCGCCTTTGCCAATGCAATAACAGCGTTATCAAGTTCCAATATGTCTACACCGGCAATGGATTTTGTTACGACTTTTTTATCCGGCATTTTAATTTCTTCAGTTTCAGCTTTTTTTACATCTGCTTTAAGATCAGTAAGAATTTCTCCCAGTCCGGCTTTTTTTGCTTTTTCAAATTCATCATAAGTCACGTCCTTCAGCTTACCTTTAGCGCAGGAAGCTGCAAATCTTAAAGCCTCACATACTACAGGTGCGCCTGATGCCCTTGACAGTATGCATACAATTTTATTCTGACCTTCTCCCACGCCGGGGCCATACCCGTAGCCTAAGGATTCGTAGCTCCCCCCGGTTGTATATGATGAAAACATTTTCATCATAATATTGCCGGTTAGAGTATCCATTACCATAATATCGGAAGCGGCAGCCAAAAGGTCATTGCCCCGCATTATACACCCACCATCAGCTCTTACAGATTCGGAAAACTCAATTTCATATCCGTTTTCTTTAAGCTCTTTAAGTGCCCTTTCCACTTGCCTTGCACCATCAACATTGAGTATGCCGACAGTAGGTTTTTCAATACCCAATGCTTTTGCGGTTATAATCCCGTGAAGAGCGTTTTTAATCATACCTTCAACCCTATGGGTAGAGGATGTCCCTGTGGTTGTAGCCAGTATCAGTTCTTTGCCAAAACCCGGTGTTATTACTCTGCCGACAGTAGATACTCCTATCGGAAAATTATAATGCATAGTGACGGCAGCATCCAATTCTCCGGAATCTAAAAGTTCATCCATCTTCTTGTGCATTTCATCTTCTTCATTTACTTCCACAATTTTTAGTGCAGTATCAACTTTGGGGCCTATAAGCACAATTTCAAAATCATTATGCTTGTTAGAAGCAAGATGGGCACCTCTTACTAATTCTTCTGTCCCTAACTCACTGCCTAAAATAGTTAAGCCTATTTTTACCTTTGCCCCAAAATTACCTGTAAGTATGGCATCCGCAATTTCATTAAATACTTCACCGATTTGATTCTTAACATCTTTCATATCATCACCCCTACTTTCCGTCCAGTAAGAATGCTGCGAATTCTTTCATTGTTTCTGCTACCATTCCTTTAATCTCTTCCTTTGAAACAGCTTGGGTTTCTTCCTTTTTACCCGGATTTTTTTCCATCACTATTGATACACCGTCAAAAAGATTCGTCATCCTTCCCAAAAACAAGCTTCCTTTGCCTACTATCATAGCTCTGCTTATTTTACCCTGCTCAATCAGTTCTTTAGCAGCGCCCACAAAAGGCACCCCTGAAGGTATATGTCCCTGTGTCGGAGCAAAACCCGGCATACCATGATTTTTAATAAAATCATTCATGGCAGTTCGTTCCAAATCTCCTCTTTTAACACCAAGAGCAGCAATCATTTTGTAGTTTGCAAGAGGAACATCCCCTGCACCTGCAGGCACAGTGATTTCGGGAGTTTGCATCTCAACAGAGTATTTATCTATATCTACGATTTTAAGCCCAACCCTATCCAAAGGTTTGGTTATAATAGATTCCATAACGGCTTGGGGTGAAGAACCGGTACCCACTGTATGCCTTCCCACTATGTCTGTTCTTAATACAGGACTTACGCCATCGTTTTCTGTTACTAAAATAGCAAAGGTACCTAAACAGTCTTCAATTATAGGCATATCCTTATTAACATGGTCCCTTCCATTCATGCCTAATTTGGCGGTGGCCCCACCGGCAACTATGGCAACACTCTTATATACACCTGATTTTACCAAAGCTGCGGCATTAACCAGAGCATGTGCAGGTGCTGCACAAAATCCTCTTGTGTCCGAGCCGGTAGCACCTTTCGCACCGGCTACTTCAGCAATAGCTTTTGCAAAGTTACCGCCGCCGCGTTGGTTCATATCACCGCATGCCTCTTCGGAACACTCAATAACATATTCAATTGATTCGGCATCTATATTATTCTTATAGATAAGATTTTTAAACGCCATTACTGCTGAAGCCTTGGAAACAATATTCTCAGTCATTATATGAGCTGTAAGGTTTCTGTCTCTGTCGTGAGCTGCTTTAACGCATCCTACTAATTTACCGTTATATAAAAGGGGTTCAGCTCCTTTTTTAACCCTTTCATCTATTTCAACACTGTCATATCCTGTACCTAATACCGCAAGCTCAGTCTCTTTAAAATAAGGCTTTTTTAAAAGCTTTTCTTTCCCGGCTGCAGTAAATTCTTTTTCCAACATAACCAAATCAAAGGCATCGCTCAGTTTCATCACTATATATAATTCATCCTGAGGAGCAATCTCCCCCATCTTACCGTCAGCATTTGCTCCTTCCATAAGGTTTTTGTACCAGGGTTTCTCAATATCATGCAGATCATCAGGTAAAATGTTACCGATATAAGCCTGGTTAGGGGCATACCTTACAGCTTCTTCATAAGTTCTTAAATGATTTGGAACCTTTTTTAAAAATTCAGATTCAGGATTTATCTCGTGCTCAACTGAACATGTTGTCCCATAATGCATAACCATATCGGGTGTATGAACTAAAACATATGCAGCACCTTTAACAACGGGTGTTGTCATAATAGCACCTCCAATTATTTTTAAAAAAGGGTGGTAATTTACCACCCTTTATACTATTTGTCAAATACCGTCTGGCCTTCAACCTCTGTTTGCAGAGCTTTTATAGCCTTAAGAACCAAATCCTTCCTAAGCGCTTTTTCGTCTTTTCTGCTGAGGGTTGGATTTCCTAAGGGATGTGGAATTGCAACTGCCGGTATTATTCTGTTGGCACCTACAGTTAAAGAAATTGGTACAACTGTGCATACATGCACAACGGGAATTCCCGCTCTTTCTATTTCTTTTACCATCGTTGCACCGCAACGTGTACAGGTACCTCAAGTAGACGTGAGTATAACTGCCTGGACACCGTCATTCACCAATTCTTTTGCAAAAGTTGAAGCAAACTTCTTTGCATTGGCAACGGAAGTTCCATTTCCGACAGTGGTATAGAAATATCTATGCAATTTTCCTATTACGCCCTCATTTTCAAGTTCACGAAGAACATCAACGGGCAGCACCCTATCCGCATCTTCGTTGGCATAAACAGGGTCATATCCACCGTGGGCCGTCTCGTAAGTCTCTTTCGTAAGATCTTCTACGCCATCAATGTCATATTTCCCATATTTTGATGCACTTGAAGCTTCTATTCTGTCCGGGTTACCTTTAGGTACTATACCACCGGATGTAACCAAAGCTATTTTTGCATTTTTTATATCCAATACAGCGGGATTTGGTTCAACTCTATCAAAGTCAGGCATTGCATATTCAGTTGTAAACTCTTCTCCTTTTAGTTTCGCAACCAGCATATTTACTGCCCTTTTTGAACCTCTTTCGTCTTTAAAAACATTTTTTCTTATCCCTCTTACAATATAGCCTTCCTCTGCCGGGGAGCCAATCTCCTCACCCTTTGCCAACTTCAAAGCTAATTTTACCATTGCCGGTATTGCTTGCCTCATACCGGTTGCAGCATTTGCTGTTTCAACAATGTGCAAATCCTTTTTAAACATTTCAGCACCGGGGTTTTCTACATACATACCTGAAACTACAGGAATGTTGAAGTTTTCTTTAACGGCTTTACAAATGCTGCCGCAAGCAACCCCATATCTTCCGGCATTAAAGGCCGGCCCTGCTATAAACAAATCCGGATTATATTTTTTTACCATTTCAAGTATTTCCGACGTAGCCACTTCCAAGTTTTCATTGAAATAGGAATCACCGCAAATTACTGTAGCAACTATTTCTGCATCAGCTCCCAAGGCAGCTTTTAAAGCCATTCCGGGGCCAACAACAGCTTCTCTAACCTCCGGTTTATAATCAGCCTTTTCTTCTCCTCCGATTCCGCCGTAGAACTGATTTATATAATGAACTACTTTAATCATATTAGCAACTTCCCTCCTCTCATTTATTTGTTCTTTCGAACATGAGGAATATATGTTAGAATTTTGAATATTCATCCCTTATAGCTTTGACTTCGCTTCCAATAGCATCAACATCAAGAACCATTTCCATCATACTGCATTGTTCATCGTAGACATCCGCATCTACTTCATCCTTAAGTTCAAATATGTGATAAACTGCGAGTCCCAACGGAACTCCTGCCAATGGGCCTGCATAAGTGGGGTCTCCTGCAGCAACAGTTTCGGCTGCCAATCCGGCTGATTCAGCTTCGGATGAGCCAAGTACTACCACTACATTTTCTTTTCCGTATTTTTCGGAAAGTTCAAGAACCCTCTTTTGATTCTCCAGGTCCATTGCTCCTGCAGCCGTTCAAACAAAGCATTCGGTAGCTGCAAACACTACTTCGGCACCGGCGGTTTTTACACATTCTTCTATTGCCGGGCCCGGAATTCCGTCTCTATCGCCTAAAACGATAATTTTTTTACCATTTATCATGCAATTCATCCTTTCTCAAAAACTTAATATACTTGTTTTTACGCCTCTTTAGCGTATGTATAATTGTCTGTCATATTGTAAAGCCTATCTGTGCAAATTCACAGACTTATAATATTTTAGTACTCTGTTGCAGATAGTTTATTTAATCCTATTTCACTGGTAGAACCGGTAATTACCTGCAACTCAGCAACTATACTTCCATCGTCCTTCAAACTCCCTGCAAATCCCCCTGCGATTACATCGGCAGGTTTCAGATCACCTATAACCTTTTTCATTGCCGGCAGCTCAACAATTTCATTTGCATTACCTGCAGTTACAACTGCATCCGCTGTTTTATCCGCATCTGCCAAAGACTGTGATGCCCCGTCTCTTCCTGCATATTCGTCTGTAATCAGAACAGTCTTTATGCCTTTTCCCGCAATTTTTTTACAATTCATCATAAGGTCGGTATCGGGGTTTCCAAATCCTTCCTCTGAAATAATCACAGCATCCAGACCCGACATTTCTGCAAGTTTTGCAGTCCAATTGGAAGATCTCTCTTTATCGGCTAATGTTACATTTTCGTTAGTAATTATCGCGCCTACAAAATTAAAATCCTTACCATGTCTTTCATATAAATCTTCAATAACCGGATTATTCAAATGACTGTAAGTGGGGTTTTTGTCGCATGCAGAAACACAGTTACCGCTGACTATTGCACCATCCATTACTTCCGTCGGATAGATAAGTGTCGGTACTATTTTCTTAGCATCAACGCCATAAACATAAGTATCATGCAACAAACCTTGTGTTTGAAGCATATATACATAGGCAACTTTTGGAAGGTCCGGATACTTTTTATCGCCTTCCAAAAATGGCAAGGTTTCATACACTTTTACTTCATCAGGGACAATATGCCTTCCTGCCTCGCCAATATATGCAGCTGCTTTTAGCCCTACCATCCTGAGTGCATGCTCATGATCATGCTGTGGCAAATCATCCACCGGAGTACACACCAGTATTAAATTATTAGTCTTGGAAAAAGGTGTGTATTTAGCCCCCGGGCCACTCATGTCAATTATTCCTTCCTGGAATCCCACAATCTTACCTGCTGTAACTATAGCTGCACCTTTAAGTGCATTTGTCTTGCCAGACCCTACCATATCAACTTTGTTTATAAACCCCGGGAAGATTCCACCCGGACCTTCAACCTTAACTCTCGGCTCTATTACGTCTTTTACCGGCATTATCCTGGTCTCCTCGCCGGGTTTTGCAATATCCGCTTCGATGCTTGTGATTCTGTTATCTCCACCTATCACTTCCAACAGCTCCTCTTTATTAACATAAAGAATACCGTTTTCAACTTTTGTAGATTCGCCGAATTGTATGTCTTTAATGAAAATATTGCCTAACTCTAAACGCATGAGATTCACCTCCCTTTTATTTGGAGGAGAGATACTATCCCTCCATAGACAACTAAATGTGCTTTTTTATCAGGTTCTCGATTGCTTCCGGTGTGCAGTTCTCACCGCCACTGATCTCCTCCATTTTTTCGCCGCCATTATAAACGATAAATGTAGGTAAACCCAATACCTTTTGGCCTATTGCCAACCTTCTGTTTTCTGCAGTATTCAGCTTACAAAACTTAATCTTGTCGCCATATTCTCCTGCCAGCCTGTCTACTTCAGGCATTAAGGCCTTACATGGCTCACACTTAGGCCCCCAAAAATCAACAATTACCGAGCCTTCAGCCTGTAATACCTCCTGTTCAAAATTATCCTTTGTTACTTCTATCACTTTTTCACCTCCTCTTTAATAACATCTAACATCTAAGAACTCAGATCTCAGACCTCAGAAATAGGGCATTCCTTTGGGGTCAAGATCCTTCACTAACGCTCAGGATGACAACATCCAATATCCAACATCTAACATCTAACTATATATAGTATTTTTTGTTATGCAAAGTTTCTTCTATATATTTTTCTGCACTGATAGCAGCTATAGCACCATCTGCAGCCGCCGTTATAACCTGTCTTAAAAGTTTTACTCTTATGTCTCCGGCAGCAAATACGCCATCAGCAGATGTTCTCATATTTTCATCGGTAATTATATAACCTCTTTCATCCATATCAATAAGTCCTTTGGCAAAACCTGATATAGGCCTCGTACCCACAAAAACAAATACCCCGTCAGTAGGATAATCGGTTATTTCACCGGTTTTTACATTCTTTAGTTTAATGCCCTCTACTATTCCGTCTCCATATATTTCTTCAACAACACTGTTCCAAATAACATGTATTTTTTCGTTTGTTAAAGCCTTATCTACAGCTGATTTTGATGCCCTAAATTCATCTCTTCTATGTACAACCGAAACCTTATCTGCAAATTTTGTAAGGTATATTGCTTCCTCAACGGCTGTATTACCGCCGCCAATCACAACAACTTCCAGCTCGGTGAAAAAATCCGCATCGCAGGTTGCACAATAGGAAACACCTTTGCCTCTCAATTCCATTTCACCAGGTGCACCCAAACTAACATGCTCCGCTCCCGTTGCTATAATAATCGTATTGGCTTTTATTTCTCCCTCTGTAAGCTTCAAAATTTTTACCTTATCGTCTATTTCCAAACCAACCACTTCACCATTAATGAATTTAGTACCGAAGGATTCCGCCTGCTCTTTCATTCTTTCCATTAACTTTGGCCCGGAAGGTTCCAGAATAGAACCGGGATAATTCTCCAACTCCTCTGTAGTTGCAGCCTGTCCCCCCCACTTTCCTTTTTCAATTATTACAGTATTCAATTTACCTCTTGATGCGTATAAGCCTGCGGAATATCCTGCCGGACCTCCGCCAATTATAGCAACGTCGTAGATATTGTCCATACCTTTACTCCTTTCCTTTTCGTATATAGTATCTTTTGATTTTAATGTATTGTATATTCAAATGTTTTATTATTATTGTTCATATTATTGATTATCCCATGTAAACAGGCTATTGTATTTCCATGCTTGATAGGGCACTTTCCATCAATCTTAGATCTATAACCTTAAAGTCCTGCAG
>JAAYKT010000200.1 GCA_012522255.1 Clostridiales bacterium | reverse complement strand
GCATTAACAGCTTCATCCATATAATGTGTTATAAGGACTATTGTAATGTTTTCTTCTTTGTTCAGCTTCATAATGGTATCTATAACTTCTTTTCTCCCTGAAGGATCAAGCATAGCTGTAGGCTCATCCAAAACTATGCACTTTGGTTTCATTGCTAATATTCCCGCTATTGCAATTCTCTGTTTCTGTCCGCCGGAAAGCAGGTGGGGACTGTTTTTCCTAAATTCAAACATCCCTACACTTAAAAGGGATTCATCTACTCTTTTTCTTATTTGCAATGGGGGAACCCCCAAATTTTCCGGTCCAAAGGCTACATCCTCTTCTACAATAGTTGCGACAATTTGATTATCCGGGTTTTGAAATACCATACCTGCTGTCTGCCTGATATTCCACAGGTTTTCTACATCTGTTGTGTTCATACCGTTAACACATACTATTCCTGAATAAGGAGTCAAAAGTGCATTAAGATGCTTCGCAAATGTAGATTTTCCTGATCCGTTGTGACCAAGAATTGCAACAAATTCACCTTTATTAATTCTTATGTTTATATTTTTTAAAGCAAATAATTCTTCCGATTCCTGAGTCGGATATTTAAATGAAATATTCTCAGTTTTTATCATTTATTTACCTCTTAAATTTTAGCCTTTGAATTTTACATTTTAAGACAATCAAAAGTCGTACAAATGCTGTGCCGTATCAATCTAAAGACTTTAACACGTAATATTATACAGTAAACATGATTTATTGTATAGCAAAAAACATGGGACTAAGCATACACTTAATCCCCACTAACTCTTATTATTACTTAGACCAATTCAAGCAAAACAACTTCAGCTGCATCTCCTCGCCTTGGGGCTATCTTTAAAACTCGAGTATATCCGCCATTCCTATCGCTATATTTCGGTGCTATTTCATCAAACAGCTTTTTTACAACGTCTTCTTTTATTATATATGATAATGCTTGCCGTCTTGCATGCAGATTGCCTTGTTTACCTAAGGTAATCATTTTTTCGGCTATGCTTTGGGTTTCTTTTGCCCTTGTATTTGTTGTCATAATCTTTCCATGTTCCAATAATGCCGTTACTAAATTTCTAAGCATAGCTTTCCTTTGTGCGCTGGGACGTCCAAGCTTTCTATACCCTGCCATGACTATACCTCCTCATCCCTTAATCGTCATTTTTTTTCAAGCTTAAATCAAGTGAAGCTAATTTTTGCTGTACTTCTTCCAAGGATTTTTTACCAAGATTTCTTACTTTCATCATGTCTTCTTCTGTTTTTTTGGTTAATTCCTCAACAGTGTTAATGTTAGCTCTTTTCAGACAGTTAAATGACCTGACGGATAAGTCAAGTTCTTCAATTGTCATTTCCAATACTTTGTCTTTCCTGTCTTCTTCTTTTTCTATCATTATTTCTACATCGCTTACATGCTCAGTAAGTGTAACGAACAAGTTTAGATGTTCATTTAATATCTTGGCCCCTAAACTGGCGGCTTCATCCGGCTTTAAAGCTCCGTTTGTCCATATTTCCAATGTAAGTTTGTCAAAATCCGTTCTGTTACCGACACGGGTGTTTTCTACAAAATAGTTTACTTTTGTAACCGGTGTAAATATAGAGTCAATCGGAATAACACCGATTGTCTGATTTAGCTGTTTGTTCTTCTCAGCGGTTGCATATCCTCTGCCTTTCTCAACTGTCATTTCCATGTGAAATCTACTTCCTTCGCTTAATGTAGCAATATATAAATCGGGATTGATTATTTCTACATCGGCATCCGCTATTATATCTCTTGCTGTAACCACTGTTTCACCTTGCGCATCTATTGTAATTATTTTATTGTTCTCTCCATGCATTCTAAAAGCAAGGTTTTTTATATTCAGTATTATTTCAGTTACGTCTTCTGTTACACCGGGGATTGTAGAAAACTCATGTAGGACACCATCTATTTTGACTTGCGACACTGCAGCTCCCGGTAATGAGGATAAAAGTATCCTTCTCAAAGAATTACCAAGGGTTGTTCCGTTGCCTCTTTCCAAAGGTTCAACCACAAATTTGCCATATTTGAAGTCCTCAGCCATTTCAACACATTCTATTTTAGGCTTTTCAATTTCAATCATTTTCACAAAACCCTCCTTAATTTTAAAAAATTATATTTATTTCGAGGGTAACTGATTCTTAATCTATTATTTAGAGTATAACTCAACGATTAAATGCTCCTCTATCGGCATGTCAATATCTTCTCTTGTTGGAAGTGAAATTACCCTAGCCTCCATCATTTCAGCGTTAACACTGAGCCATTGGGGAGGATTTTTGGCTTCTGCGGCTTCTGCCAATTCTTTAAATTTTTCAGTACTTTTGCTGTTCGCTTTTACAGCTATTAAGTCGTTTAGGCTTACCTGGAAAGAAGGTATATCTACCTTTTTACCGTTGACTGTAAAGTGTCCGTGCCTTACAAGCTGTCTTGATTCAGCTCTTGATTCGCCAAATCCCATTCTGTACACTACATTATCAAGTCTTTTTTCAAGCAGGCTTAATAGATTTTCACCTGTTACGCCTTTCATTTTTTCTGCTTTTACAAAATACAATCTGAATTGTTTTTCCAATATTCCATAAATTCTTCTGACTTTTTGCTTTTCTCTTAACTGTAAACCATAGTTAGAAGTTTTCTTTCTGCCTTGGCCATGTTGCCCGGGTGCATAGTTTCTTCTTGCTATAGCACATTTATCTGTATAACATCTATCGCCTTTTAAATAAAGCTTCATGCCTTCTCTTCTGCATAATCTGCAGACGGCACCGGTATATCTTGCCATTTTTACACCTCCTGTTAATCAAACTCTTCTGCGTTTTGGTGGTCTGCAGCCATTGTGCGGTATTGGGGTAACAT
>JAAYKT010000199.1 GCA_012522255.1 Clostridiales bacterium | reverse complement strand
TTTCTGTTCTGTCATAATAAGCTATGGTATTGCCGATAAAGCTACTTGACTGTTTTTCCAACTCATTGCTATTATATCGTTTTATTTTATCACTAATCGGGGCATTAAATTATATGATAATATTTATTTTTCTTGAATATAATTTTCTATTTTATTTAATAATAAGTTTTTATCTTGCGGCAGTATTCCCTTTATTTTAATAATATTAGTTGGATGTGTAGTGTCAAATATCGTTGATTGTTTTGGTTCGAGGTATTCAACAAGTGTATGTATTTCCAATAAACGCTCTTTTCTGTGAGGCGGAACAAAATCTCCCTTTTTTATCATATTGTTTAATTCTGTTCCGAAAAAAACCGTTAAGTTCATTGTAATAATCTTGTTTGAAATAAACTGATTCAGCATTTTTGCGGTTATCACGGCATTTTTTACGCCCTCATCTTTACCGGCAATCCCATACATCAAAATTGAGTTGAATGATAATCTTGCATCATTAAGTTTTTTTGCTTGTTCTATCGCTTCATTAGCTGAATGACTTTTATTCATTAGCCTGAGTACATCATCCCTACCCGTTTCAAAACCGATATAAAGCAACCTAAGACCTAAATCATGGAGAATGGACAGTTCTTCCACAGTGTACCCGGATATGCTCCTAATGGAGGCATACGAAGCGACACAAGCGCAATACGGTAAATGTTTATGTATAAGTTCAAGCAACAGCTTCATCTTTTTAAAACCTATTGTTAACGGATCGGCACCTGTCAAAAATATTTTCTCTGTATATGTGTAACAATGCAATAGCTCTATTTCTATGTCATGCAAAGGTACCTCACAGTATTTCACATCTTTATACATAGAACAGAATACACATTTATTGTATGAACATCCTGATGTTACCGGCAATAAAACTGTGGTCATTTCATCTTGAGGATAAAAAACAGTATCCTCTTTATACATTTTTTATCATCTCCCAGTAACATTATAACATTTATTCATACAAAAATAGCCTACCTGATATGTATTGCCATTTTTTATATCAATTGCACTTACTTTTATATCAGATAAGATTTAAATGGTATTTGCTGATATCACAGATAAAGGCACTAACATAAAGCGACAATTAATCTATACGTTTTTCATCCATTAATTCGCTAACTGTACCCAATTTGTACCCTTTTTCTTTAATTCTTGTAATCATTGCATCCAATCCCTCGGCGGTAGGCTTCGTGGGATGCATAAGTATCATTGAACCATTTCCAACGGAATCCGTAACCCTTTTTACCATACTGTTGGTTTCAGGGTTTCTCCAATCTATGGTATCCACTGTCCATAAAATTGTTTTCATATTCAGTTGTTGCGCAACTTGTATAGTGTTTTTATTAAAACTTCCACTGGGCGGGGCGAACCAAATAGGTTTTACACCCACGGTTTCCTCAATTATCGCATTTGTTTTTAGTATTTCTTCTTTAGTCTGTTCAATCGAATAACTACTTAAATCCGGATGGCTATAGGCATGGTTGCCTATCTCGTGACCTTCCTCCTTAATCAGTTTAGCTACATCCTGATTTTTTTTCACCCAACTGCCATCGAAGAAAAATGTAACCTTTAATTGATGTTTATTAAGAGTATCTAAAATCTTGGGAATATATTCATTACCCCAGGCCACATTAATAAGGGGAGCAACCATTGGCTTTTGAAAATTCCCTCTATATATAGGCTCAGGTCCCAAATCATCAAGATGCACTTTCGGCGGTATCTCTATATATATAATTTTACTTACATCAAATATCCCATCCTTTATCATTACTTTATAGCTTGCCTCTACATCTACTTTTTTTCCATTATATCCGGGTATTGCCTTCCATACCCTATCTATTTTGGCATCTATAGGTTCGGGCATATGCTTTTCCCCATACTGACAAATGCTTTTATATAGTTCATCATTAATAACAACAGGCCGCGCATTACTATTACTGATATCAGTATTTAAGGCTATTATGTTCTTGAAAGTCACAATGCCACCAAAAAGGAAAAGTATTAATACAAAAAGAAATACAATATACTTAAAATGTTTATTATTTTCCATGCTGATCCTCCCATTCCAAAATTATAGTTACTGCAGTATATTTGAGCACTATTAGTATTCCTTGATTATTAAAATAGAATGCTGATCTTGATAAAACTTATGATTTGCCTCCCTCATGTGTCTGCCGGACAAATTAAAAAATTACCTAACTATTAAGTGAATTATCGTATAGTGTGTTAATAAAATGCATAATCTAAGTAACGGAATAGTAACTGATGCAAAAATACATCAAGCAAGCTATAAAAATTTACACCCCTCGTATTATAAAGTAGTAGTGTTTTTAGTCCCTCTCCAAGGACTTAATGCTATAATTTTCACAGACGCTGTGGATTAGTGGACAACCCCTAACGCTTGACGTTTTCTGAAAGGCAATAA
>JAAYKT010000198.1 GCA_012522255.1 Clostridiales bacterium | reverse complement strand
GGAGATACCTATAGCCGCCGATTCCATATGCGTACACGGCGATACCCCGGAAGCAGTTGACTTTGTAAATCAGATCAGAAACAGTCTAAAAGAAGAAAACATTGTACTAAAACCTTTAAATCAATTTATATAAGAAAGGGGTTAAAAAATGGATAAAAAAAATAAGTCAGTATTATTAGGTGCTGCATTTTTGATGGCAACGTCAGCCATAGGTCCTGGATTTCTTACCCAGACAGCAGTGTTTACGGAGCAGCTTAAAGCGGATTTTAGTTTCGTAATAATAGCCTCTATACTTTTATCTTTTATTGCGCAGATAAATGTTTGGAGAGTCATAGGCATATCCGGACTGAGAGGCCAGGATATCGCAAACAAGGTTTTACCGGGCCTTGGTTATTTTGTGGCTTTTTTGGTTGCTTTAGGTGGACTGGCATTTAATATCGGTAATGTCGGCGGTGCAGCCATGGGATTTAACGTTATCTTCGGTATGGATATGAAAATTGGTGCGGCTATCGCAGCCATTATTGCAATAACCATATTTTTATCAAAGGAAGCCGGCAAGGCGAGGGACTTGTTTACAAAAGTCTTAGGTGCTCTTATGATATTATTGGTGGCCTATGTTGCGATAACGACACAACCTCCTGTAGGAGAAGCATTGATTAGAACCGTAGCACCCACACAAATGCCTATGCTGGCTATCATAACCTTGGTTGGTGGAACTGTCGGCGGGTATATAACCTTTTCCGGAGGGCACAGGCTGTTGGATGCAGGAATCAGCGGAAAAGAAAACTTGAATCAGATAACGAATTCATCCATTCAAGGTATTGGGATTGCCCTTATCATGAGAATATTGCTCTTCTTGGCAATTTTAGGCGTAGTTTCTAAAGGCATGGCCTTAGACCCGGCTAACCCGCCTGCATCGGCTTTTCAACTTGCAGCCGGAACTATCGGATATAAGTTCTTCGGTGTAGTTATTGCTGCTGCAGCCTTAACTTCTGTTGTAGGTGCGGCTTATACATCCGTATCCTTCCTAAAGAGCTTTTCACCGATTATTGACAAACACTATCATAAATGGATAATTGCTTTTATTGCCGGTTCAACCTTGATCTTTATCACAATAGGCAGACCGGTAGCTTTATTGGTCATTGCTGGCTCCCTTAACGGTTTGATACTTCCTGTAACCTTGGGCACAATTCTGTTGGCTTCTGTTAACAAAAAGGTTGTGGGAGAAGACTATAAACATCCGAAATGGATGCTGTATTTAGGTATCCTTGTCGTAATAATTACACTATACCTAGGTATACAATCCTTGACAGGAATTAAAGCATTGTTCTAAATAACTAAAATGGCGGTGAGATTATGTACGAAAAAGCAAAGTTTTTACCTGCCGGAGATAAATCTCTCATAATAGAATTTGGCGATAGTATAAAACCGGAAATAAACAAAAAAATAAGAGATATGTATATTGCCATAGAGAAATCAAACTTGGAGGGAATACAAGAAATGATTCCAACATATAGGTCCCTCCTTTTATCCTACAATCCATTAAAACTAAAATACAGTGAACTTTGCGGTAAATTAAGAGAATATGAAGAAAACCTTGGCGAATCTGATTCAGAGCCTGCAAAGGTAGTCAAGATTCCTACTATATATGGCGGAGAATACGGGCCTGACTTGGAGTTCGTTTCGAGCCATTGTAATTTATCAGTTGAAGAAGTTATAAGCATTCATAGCTCTCAAAATTATTTGATTTACATGTTGGGCTTTACACCGGGTTTTCCTTATCTTGGTGGCATGTCTGATAAATTAGAAACACCAAGACTCAAAACCCCCAGAACAAAAATTCCCGGAGGGTCTGTGGGTATTGCCGGAAAACAAACAGGCATCTATCCCATAGACAGCCCCGGTGGCTGGCAATTGATTGGAATTACTCCGGTAAAGCTTTATGATCCTTTTGCAGAACCTCCTGTTTTGTTGAATGCCGGAGATTATGTGAGATTTGTACCCATAGATGAAAAGGAATACAAATCCATCCTAAAGCAAGTAGAAGAAAAAAAATACAAAGTAGATATTGCTTTGCTTGATAAGGAGTAGTGTTATGGGAGTTATAAAGATAATAAAACCGGGGTTATATACAACAGTGCAGGATAAGGGAAGAATAGGATTTCAAAGATACGGAATACCGGTAGCCGGTGCTATGGATGACTTTTCCTTCAGAGTTGCCAATATACTTGTTGGTAATGACGAAAATGAAGCGGTAATTGAGGCCACATTCTTAGGACCAAGCATACAACTAAATTTTGACGGCTTTATAGCAATTACCGGAGCTTACATGGATCCCAAAATAAACGAAACTAAAGCTAAAATGTGGAGAAGCCTCAAAGTTGAGAAAGGTGATATTCTTGAGTTTTCCGGAGCCACCAAGGGTTTAAGAACTTATATTGCTTTTGGCGGGGGCCTTGATATAAGCGAAATATTGAATAGTAAATCTACTTATGTTAGAGGTGCCTTGGGCGGGTTTAAGGGAAGGAAGTTGTTAACTGACGACGAGATTATCGTTAATGTGTCTAAATCAAATGCAGAAACCGGAAAATACATTCCCCCCGGATGTATACCCGTCTACCCTAAAGAAGTCAATGTCAGAGTAATATTAGGACCTCAAGATGATCACTTTTCATCTGAAGTAATTGAGACCTTCCTGAATTCACCTTATAAAATAACAGCTGAAGCCGATCGAATGGGCTATAGATTAGAAGGGCCTACACTTTCACATGTAAAAGGTCCCGATATAATATCCGACGGAATTGCAATCGGTTCTGTGCAGGTTCCCGGCCATGGCTTTCCCATAGTAATGATGGCGGATAGGCAAACAACCGGAGGCTATACCAAGATAGCTACAGTAGTTTCGGCAGACCTGCCTTATCTTGCACAAATGGGTCCCGGTGATATAATGCATTTTCAACGTGTGACAATAGAAGAAGGTCAAGACTTGTATATCCAATATGAGAAAAATATTGACAATATAAAAATAAGAGTAGAAAACAGCAATATCATCCAGGAAGATACAAAAGTTTATAGTGTAAGGATAAGAGAGATATAGGCTTGCCTATATCTCTCTTATCCCAAAAAATACTAAGTATTTGAAAAGGAGGGCAGCCGATTTTCGGCGAAAATAATGGATTTAGCTAATATGAGTCCAAAAGATGTAAGAGCTCTGATTAGAAAAGAAGAAGTAACATGGCCTACCTCAGGTATGTCAAGAGGACATATACAGGCAAATTTAGCTATAGTACCGAAGGATCTTGCTTTTGACTTTCTGCTATTTGCACAAAGGAACCCAAAGCCATGTCCTATCCTCGATGTGACAGAACCTGGGGATCCCGAACCAAAGATTATGGCAAAAGGCGCTGATATAAGGTTTGATATTCCCAAATATAGAATATACAAAAAAGGCGAACTTGTAGATGAGGTTAACAATATAGAGAAATATTGGAGAGACGATCTTGTAGGATTCCTGTTAGGTTGCAGTTTTTCTTTTGAATCTGCCATGTTAAAAGCATCTATACCTGTCAGGCATATAGAGGATAACCATAATGTACCAATGTATATAACAAATATTGATTGCATTCCGGCAGGAAAGTTCCATGGTAAAATGGTGGTAAGCATGAGACCTGTACCCTATTGGCAAGTTCCGAGGGCTGTTCAGGCTACTTCAAGATTCCCGCAAGTTCATGGGGCACCAATACACATAGGAGATCCGAGCTTAATAGGCATCAAGGATGTAAATAAACCTGATTTTGGGGATGCTTCTGTTATAAAAGATGGAGAATATCCTGTGTTTTGGGCATGTGGTGTCACACCGCAATCCATTGCAATGACTAGCAAACCGGATCTTATGATAACTCACTCTCCGGGACATATGTTCATCTGTGATCCGATGGATGAAGATTTAGC
>JAAYKT010000197.1 GCA_012522255.1 Clostridiales bacterium | reverse complement strand
GGGCTGGTTTTTACCGGTCCCGTATTTGTAATATGATGTGAAATAATATGTTATCCTTATTGTTCCCGGTGTTTGCTCTAAAAAATATATCATATGTTTTTGCGTTTTACCAATATATATTGTATGGCAGCAGGAGTTCCGGAACCTGAATTTCTAAACTCACGACCGGCGAAATCAAAATTTATTCATAACAACTAAATAACTTGATGTGTGGTCTTCCACCGGTGCTCAGATTTCGCTTTTCCTGCGTTTCGTTAAGAAATTCAACGGTTCCTACACAATGCTGCCTTTACAATATAAAGTCGGTTATCGCGATACTACTGTACCGTTGTACTACATCTAAAAAAATATATCTAAGCAGAAATTTTGTGTAGGGTCTTAGAATAGGTTAATGAAGTGAACGCCCGTAATTTTAACTGTGTGAACGTTAGTGAGTTTTAAAATTACAGTGAACAAATTTACCTATTCTTAGGCCCGGAACTTCTTTTCTGCGCGATATATTTTTTAGAGAAAATATCGAATACAGAAGGACTTGTAGCCTGGAGCCATACGGTACATTATCAGCAGACCGGTGACCGGTGACCGATTACAATGCAAGATTAAAACTTGAAAACTTCAGTTTTCTAATCTTAAAATTGACATTGCCATCAAACTTTAATATACTTAGATATGACAATTCGTTAAATTTTAAATTATTAATTATAGGGGGTTTTTCGATGGCAAAAGAAATGAAATCCATGGATGGTAATACAGCTGCTTCGTATGTTGCATATGCCTTTACTGATGTAGCTGCTATTTACCCCATAACACCATCATCCAATATGGCAGAAAACATTGATGAATGGGCAGCTCATGGGCAAAAGAATATTTTTGGCCAGGAAGTAAAAGTCGTTGAACTTCAATCTGAAGCAGGTGCCTCGGGTGCGGTTCACGGATCATTGACAGCAGGAGCGTTGACATCGACATTTACGGCTTCTCAGGGTCTGCTTCTAATGGTACCCAATATGTACAAAATAGCCGGAGAGTTATTACCCGGTGTATTCCATGTTACCGGTCGTGCGATAGCTGGACACGCTCTTTCCATATTTGGAGATCACTCCGACGTTATGGCAACAAGACAGACAGGATTTGCGTTATTGTCAGCGGGTCCTGTGCAGGAAGTTATGGATTTGGCGGGTGTCGCACACTTAGCGGCAATTAAATCAAGAGTTCCGTTTTTACATTTTTTTGATGGGTTTAGAACATCACATGAAATTCAAAAAATAGAAGTTATTGATTATGAAGACTTTGCAAAACTTGTAGATTATGACGCTGTTAATGAATTCAGGAAAAATGCATTGAATCCGGAGCATCCAATAGTAAAGGGTACAGCCCAAAATCCGGATATATTCTTCCAGGCAAAAGAAGCTGCCAATAGATTCTATGATAATGTACCTGATATTGTAGCTTCTTATATGGATGATATCAGTGAACTCACAGGCAGAACCTACAAACCATTTGTTTACTATGGTCACCCGGAAGCTGAGAATATAATCATAGCTATGGGCTCGGTAACTGCAACCATAGAAGAGACAATTGATTACCTAATAGCTAAAGGAGAAAAGGTTGGACTTTTAAAGGTTCATCTATATAGACCTTTCTCACCGAAATATTTCTTTAACGAGATGCCAAAGTCTGTTAAAAGAATATCAGTCCTTGACAGGACAAAAGAACCCGGTGCAATAGGAGAACCATTGTATTTAGATGTTAGGTCACTATATTTTGAAAAGGAAAATCCACCGCTAATCATAGGCGGAAGATATGGATTAGGCTCTAAAGATACGACTCCTGCTCAGATTCTTGCTGTGTACGAAAATCTTAAACAACCGCAACCGAAGAATTTCTTCACAGTCGGTATCGTTGATGACGTGACACATACAAGTTTGAAAGTTGGAGAAAACGTAAATACGGCACCTGCGGGAACAATCAGATGCAAGTTCTGGGGCTTGGGCTCGGATGGTACTGTTGGAGCCAATAAAAATGCAATTAAGATTATTGGCGATAAGACAGACCTATATGCCCAGGGTTATTTCGCATATGACTCTAAAAAGTCCGGCGGTGTAACAATATCTCACTTAAGGTTTGGTAAGAAGCCTATTAAGTCAACATATTTAATTGATGAAGCTGACTTTGTTGCTTGTCATAATCAAGCCTATGTATATCAGTATGATTTATTAAAAGGACTTAAAAAAGGCGGTTCTTTCGTGCTGAATTGTATGTGGGATAAAGAAGAACTTGATGAAAAACTACCCGGCGCCATGAAGAAATATATTGCAGAAAATGAAATTAAGTTTTATACAATAGATGCAACTAAAATAGCGGATGAAATCGGCCTTGGAAGCAGAATAAATATGATTATGCAGTCTGCATTTTTCAAACTTGCCGATGTAATTCCTATAGACGATGCTATAGAATATTTGAAAGAAGCCATTGTTGACAGCTATGGAAGACAGGGACAAAAAGTTATTGACATGAACTTCATAGCTGTAGAAAAAGGAATAAATGCCCTTGTAAAAATCGAAGTACCGGCTTATTGGAAGGATGCTGTTGAAGATGAGGCTGCTGTTGAATCCGATGTGCCCGATTTCATAAAAAATGTGCTTGTTCCCATGGTAAGACAAGAAGGCGATTCATTGCCGGTAAGTACTTTTGTCGGCAGGGAAGACGGACATTTCCCAATGGGTACGGCAGCTTATGAGAAACGCGGTGTTGCAGTTCATATACCGGAATGGCAGATAGACAACTGTATACAGTGCAACCAGTGTTCTTATGTTTGCCCCCATGCAGCGATTAGGCCTGTTCTTTTAACAGATGAAGAACTTGAAAATGCACCTGAGAGCTTTAAGGCAAAAAAAGCTATTGGAAAAGAACTTGCCGGATTGCATTACAGAATGCAGGTAAGTCCTTTGGATTGTGCAGGATCTGTGT
>JAAYKT010000196.1 GCA_012522255.1 Clostridiales bacterium | reverse complement strand
GAATTGGTTAGGGGTAATTATATTGATAATTATATATGGAATATTTTTAGCATTTATTCCATTTTATAAAAAGAGTCAAATAAAACCTGCTAGTGCATATATGGCATTTATAGTAGCATTTGCACTAGAAATGTTTGGAATACCTATGAGTATGTATTTTGTTGCATGGGCTTTTGGGATTACTTTACCAGAAGGAATATTATGGGGACATACATTAGTCAATTATATAGGTTTTTGGGGAATGTATATATGTATAGTATTCACTATAGTTGGAGGAACAATAATATTAATTGGCTGGAGAAGCATATATAAAAATTATTGGAGTAAAGAAGATGGAAAAGGAAAAGTAGTTAAAACGGGAATATATTCATACATAAGGCATCCGCAGTATACAGGATTTTTACTAATAACGTTAGAGATACTTATTGAATGGGTAACTATACCACTCTTAATAATGTGGCCGATACTTTTGGTTATTTATTTTAGACTAGCACGTAAAGAAGAACGAGAAATGGAGAAAGAGTTTGGTGAGGAATATATAAGATATAAGAATAGCACTTCAATGTTCATTCCTTTGCCTAAGCGTAAAGGTAAAAATATTAGGAATGTAAAGTCTTAAAAAATAAAAGTAAGTACTTCGCCTAGCAAGGCATGGCAATTCGTACGGGAGGGTCGTTTCTATGAGGTGAACTGCACACATTTGAAAAAGCAAGATTATCATCTAGCTTTTTCAAACGTCTGCCATGCGAAAACGTTAGAGCGAATTATTTAAGATTCACTTTGTAGTATTAATAGACTCATAAAGGAGTGTTTGAATTGGATAAAGATAAGATTATTCAGCTTACAGAGGAATATGGGGGTGAATATGGTTTAAACCATACCAGAAGATTGCTTAATATTATTTCCTTGATTGGTGAAAGAATGAATTACAACAAGGAAGTATTGTGGGTATCGGCATATTTACATGACTGGGGTGGTTACCCAAAATGGGCTCAAAGTGGAATTGATCATGCCATAAGATCCAAACAAGTTGCTGAGGATTTTTTGAATTCAGAAGGTTATGAGAAAAGCTTTATTAATCATGTTCTTGAGTGCATTGAGTATCATCATGGTAGTAATGAAGTGAGAAGTGTTGAATCACAGCTTTTAATTGATGCAGATGCAATAGATTTTTTGGGTACAGTTGGGATTTTACGCGAATTCTCAACTAAACCAAGAGAATTGAGAAAGGCAGTGGAGTCAGCAAAAAGCCGAATGGAAAAGAATAAAAAGGTTATTAAGTTTGAGCAATCAAAGAAAATAGTAGAACAGAGAATAAAACGAGCAGAAAGATTGTTGTTTGAATTTGAGGAAGAATCATTTGGTATTTTCTGATTTTTTATTGTTAATTGCCAATAAAAAGATTCTATCCGATATGACATAAGTTTTTAAGAGGCTGACCTACTTGTCAGCCTCTGAGGCTCGGGTCGTTCGACATCAGCTAACAATGCCCTCACGCTGCGGCACGTAGGGTAGAGGCAAGGAGCATGCGTGCCTTGGGTTGCTTTTGCATTTGCTTTGGAGTAGGGGCAGGGCAACCACACCCCTTCACCGAGGCTGGTCGTATAGCTTCGCTATACTGCTCGCCCATGCAACCGGGGCTGGTCGTATAGCTTCGCTATACTGCTCGCCCATGCAACCGGGGCTGGTCGTATAGCTTCGCTATACTGCTCGCCCATGCAACCCGGGAGCGAAGCTCCGCCATGCGGACATGCTTTGGGGTTCGGTTCAGTGGCGTCGTGAGTACGAACCCGTTAGAGCGTAATGTCGCTTTGCTCCATTCGCCCTACCGTGGCGCGGGCTTTGCGCCCGCTGTCAGGCAGTGTCGAAGCGCCACATCGCCTAATAGAGGCCTTTACGTACATTCACTCGCCAAGCGCAGTCGCGCTAGGGCTCGTGAACGCCGTAAATCCCGCGCCACTTTAGGCAACAGAACATACTGTTGTATCAAAAAAAGAGATTTGTAAAAAAGGAGGGGAATGTTCTGTTTAGTTCAGTTGGTGGAGTAATCATTAATAATGAAATTGATTGTCCTAATAATAAATATATTAAGCACTTTCTTTGGACTAGCTATTTCCATGATAGTAAGATAATAAGTACAAAATTAAAAAGACAATCTGATCAGTTAGTTTTGTTAATCGAATCTATATATGATATTGATAGAGATTGGTATAAGCTTGAAGGAGGAAAGAAAGAAAAATTAAAATATATACAAGACAATAAAAATCAATATAGATACAAGTTGTATTTCAATGAATGTATGTTCTTTAACCATGAAGCATACGGTAATGATAATGATTTTATTTTTTGTTATTTTAAAGAGTCAGCAAAGCTTAAGTTAATTGAGAGAGATACAGGCAAGAAAAAATATCATTTAAGGATTATTACAAGCAGTGGATACATGGATATAATCTTCTCTGAATTCTCGATAAAAAAAGTAGAAGGGAAAATAACTATTAAGGATAAGAAAATTAGGGAATATAAAACTCAATGGTTAGAAAATCTAAGTAATTATTTAGAAGGTCATTTATGAAAGAAAATAACAAAGTTGATGTTGAAGAATTGAAAAAAAGTATAGTTGAGGGAGAAGATATGGAAAGATGTATCGGACTATATTACTTTTTGAATTATACCAATGAATATATTATAAAGCATGCTTATGAGATATTACAATTAGATAAAGATTTTTATGAACTATCTAGAAGCTACGCCATTACTGTTATTGGTCAGCAAGGAACCAGAAAAGATATTCCTGTATTAATGGAAGAATATTTGGATATTGAAGGAAAATATAGCAAAGATGAAGAAAACTACTTAAATTCACTTTTGCCAAAAAGACATGTAATGGATTCAATAGAGATGATAAATTATCATACTATGTTATAAATAATTAGGAAGTAACATTGTGTAGGCGGCAACTTCTGTATGTTCCATCGCCTAACAGCGGACTTTATGTACATTCACTCACCAAATGCAGTCGCACTAGGGCTCGTGAACACCGTAAATCCCGAGCCGCGTTATCTGACAGATGGTGCAGATTGTTTAAATAAGAAGTATGATCCCTATATTGCGTATTGGCAGGAAAATGTGTAAAAAATTCGAGGATGTGTTTATATGGAAATCAGAAAAGCTACAATTGATGATGTTAAAGATATTAGTCGTATTTATGCTTTAAGCTGGAAGTCGGCTTATAAAGGAATTATTCCACAAACTTACTTAGATGAGCTTAAAGAAGATTTTTGGGTACCAGCATTTGAAGCTTGGACAAATGATAACGTTTTAGTTGCACAGGTTATTTTGGCAAGCGATAGCTTAGTTGGTTGCGTTGCTTATGGAAAGGCCCGGGATAAATCTCTGCACAATTGGGGCGAAATTGTCTCCATTTATCTGTTACACGAGTATTTTGGCAAGGGATATGGTAATAAGCTGTTAGAAAGTGCCCTGTCGGATTTAAAACAATTTGGCTATCAAAATATTTATTTATGGGTACTAAAACAAAACCAACGAGCAAGACATTTTTACGAAAAGAATAAGTGGCGATGCAATGAAGATGATGAATGCATTTGCGAAATTGCTGGAAAACAATTTACCGAAATACTTTATATTTATTTTTTTAACAATTCTACTAAAAGAGCATAATTTATGAAATTAAGACACATTTTTCTTATAATGTGCAAACTCCTGCGCAGAGTTTGATAGAGATTTGAACCCAAGATAGATATCATTCACAACAGGCGACTCATGTCAGGTCCCGGATACCGGAAACGGTATACAGAGGTTGTTGAG
>JAAYKT010000195.1 GCA_012522255.1 Clostridiales bacterium | reverse complement strand
GCCATTGTGCGGTATTGGGGTAACATCCTTTATCATACTTACCTCCAAACCAGCTGCCTGCAATGACCTGATTGCTGCTTCTCTTCCCGAACCCGGCCCTTTTACATATACTTCTATAAGCTTTAGCCCGTGTTCCATTGCAGCTTTAGCTGCAACGTCGGCAGCCATCTGTGCCGCAAAAGGAGTGCTCTTTTTTGAACCTCTGAATCCCAAAGAACCGGCACTCGACCAAGACAGTGCATTACCCATAGAATCTGTAAGGGTCACTATTGTATTATTAAATGTTGACTAAATGTGAGCTGCACCTTTTTCAACATTCTTTCTTTCTCTTCTTTTACGTGTTCTTCTCGCCTTTGGCTTTGCAACCATTAAGCCGTACCTCCTTATCTAATAATTATTTCCTTCTTCGGATACCTACAGTTCTTTTCGGGCCTTTTCTTGTTCTTGCGTTAGTTTTAGTTCTTTGCCCTCTAACAGGAAGTCCCCTTCTATGACGAATTCCTCTATAACTGCCAATTTCCATTAACCTCTTAATATGAAGTGCTACTTCTCTTTTTTGATCCCCTTCAACCTTATAACTTTTATCAATAACTTCTCTTAACCTTCCCACTTCTGATTCGGTCAGGTCTTTAACTCTTGTGTCAGGGGATACACCTGCTTCAGCAAGTATTTTATTTGATGTCTTTCTGCCTATTCCGTATATATAAGTTAATCCTATTTCTATTCTTTTATCTCTGGGTAAGTCAACACCCGCGATTCTTGCCATTAATCTTTACACCTCCAATTGTTTACATAGTATATTATGTGAAAACCAACAGAGGGCACCAAAAACGGTGCAGCCGCTCCCTCCAATTCGGTTCTACCCTTGTTTTTGCTTGTGTTTGGGATTTTCGCAAATAACCATAACCTTACCTTTTCTTTTGATTATTTTGCATTTTTCACACATTGGTTTTACCGATGGTCTGACTTTCATTTTTAACCCTCCTTGATCATTTACCACGCCATGTGATTCTGCCTCTTGTTAGATCATATGGCGATAATTCAACTGTTACCTTGTCTCCGGGTAATATCCTTATAAAATTCATTCGAAGTTTACCTGATATATGAGCCAAAATTTTATGACCATTCTCCAACTCTACTTGAAACATGGCATTAGGTAATGCCTCCACTACTCTACCTTCTACTTCAATTATATCCTGTTTAGACATAAGGTAATCAAACCTCCTGTTAATTTTTCTCTTCTAAGGACTTAAGATAATTCCTTATTTCAAAATCACCAATACTTTTATCTGTTTTAATCTTTTCTTTTAAGGTATCCGAAATAAAATTCGTAGATTTTAAATGTATCAATTTTTTCTTTTTTGGCTTATCTGCCTTTCTTAAGGACCCATCTGAAATAAAAACATGTTTATCATCTATTATTTTCAGAATAATAAATTTCCTTCCTTTATCTCTTCCTGCTTTTGATATAACGACCCGGCCAATTTCAATATTATCCATAAGCATCACTCCGTTATATCAAAGTCAGTATTTCAGGTTCACCGACAGTTATGGCTATGGTATTTTCATAATGTGCAGAAAGGCTTCCATCAGCCGTAACAACCGTCCAGCCGTCTGATAAAGTCCTAACATGAAATCTTCCTTCGTTAACCATGGGTTCTATGGCTATAGTCAATCCCGCTTTTAATCTCGGCCCTTTACCTGATTCTCCAAAGTTTGGTACTTGAGGTTCTTCATGCATGTTTTTTCCTATACCGTGACCAACCAAATCCCTGACTACCGAATAACCGTTAGATTCAACATAAGTTTGTATCTCATGGGATATATCTTGCAGTCTTTTACCTTCTACTGCCATGGTTATTCCCCTATAAAAGCTATTTTTGGTGACTTCTATAAGCCTTTTAGCTTTTTCAGATACATTACCTACCCCAAATGTACGTGCAGCATCT
Organism: Clostridiales bacterium; assembly: GCA_012522255.1. Classification (GTDB taxonomy): domain Bacteria; phylum Bacillota; class Clostridia; order Lutisporales; family Lutisporaceae; genus JAAYKT01. Next base: position 11,964 of record JAAYKT010000195.1, on the reverse strand, counting down.
CCGTAGTATCCTTCATAAATAGCCCCGATATCGATTCCTACTATATCCCCTTCTTTTAGCATCCTTCTACCCGGAATGCCGTGGACTACTTCTTCATTAACTGATGCGCAGATACTTGCAGGATAACCACCATAACCTAAAAATGCGGGTATCCCCTTGCTGTCCCTAATAAACCTCTCGGCTATATGGTCGAGTTCCTTAGTTGTAATACCGGGTTTAATTACCTCTTTTAATTTTTCAAAGGTTTCGGCAACTATTCTTCCTGCTGCCCTCATTAATTCCAATTCCCTATCTGATTTTATATACATATCTGCTACTCCAAGGCCTTACAAATCTTGTCAAACACTATTTCTGTGTCCAATGCACCATCAACCGTTGCCAATAAGCCTTTTTCTTCATAATATTCAATCAGGGGTTCTGTTTGTTTTTTATATATTTCCAATCTGTTCCTGACGGTTTCTTCCTTATCATCATCTCAGATATAAAGTTCTCCGTCACATACATCACATGCATTATCCTTTTTTGGTTTGTTGGATTTTGCATTATATGTGGCACCGCATTTTTTACATACAAGCCTGTTTGTAAGTCTGTCTATCAAAATCTCATCTTTTATCTCTATATTTATAACTCCGTCCAAACTTATCTTCAGTTTACTCATTTCCGCTTTTAGTGCTTCCGCCTGCTCCACTGTTCTGGGAAAGCCATCCAGCAAAAACCCTTCCGTGCAATCCTCTTCTGTCAATCTGTCTTTTACAATATCTACTACCAACTCATCAGGTACTAAAAGACCTTTATCCATATACTCTTTAGCTTTTAAGCCCAGTTTTGTTTTTTCTTTTAAATTCTTTCTGAATATGTCACCTGTAGATATATGGGGGATATTGTATTTATTTATAAGCTTTGCTGCTTGTGTCCCCTTACCGGCACCCGGTGGGCCTAATAATACAACTCTCAATTTCATACATCTCCAATCTCATACTAATTCAAAAACCCTTGATAATTTCTCATTATCATTTGTGCCTCTATCTGCTGCACTGTTTCCATTGCTACGCTAACTACAATCAAAAGCGAGGTACTTCCAAAATATATCTTTATGTTTGTAAAAGTCATTAAAAATATCGGCAATATAGCTATAAATGCCAGGAAAAATGCACCTACTAAAGTAATTCTTGCAAGTGACCTTCGGATAAATACCACTGTCGGCCTGCCCGGTCTTAAACCCGGAATAAATCCAACTTACTATTTTATATTGTTTGCGACTTCTATCGGGTTAAAGGATACTGCAATATAAAAATAAGTAAACCCGATTATAAGTAGGGCATATATTATACCGTGCATCCATGTGCCCCAAGCAAAGTATTTGTTGAAAAAATGATATGCTCCGCTGCTTGGGAAAAATCCTGCAATCTGCTTGGGAAATTCTATAATTGACATAGCAAATATTACAGGAATAACACCTGCTTGATTAATCTTTAAAGGAATATGTGAGCTCTGTCCTCCGTACATTTTTCTGCCTACCACTCTCTTTGCGTATTGTACGGGGATTCTTCTCTGACCTTCCTGTATCAATACCACTCCCATTATGATAAGAATGGCACCGATCAAAAATCCTACTAATTCAATTATTGAAACAGATTTTACTTTGTAAAGGTTAAGCAAATTCATGGCACCAACAGGCATACGGGATACTATACCAGAAAAAATTATAAGTGATATGCCGTTTCCTATGCCTTTTTCTGTAATCAGTTCACCTAACCACATAAGAAAAGCTGTCCCGGCTGTCAGTGATAAAGCAACTAATGCAATTGATATAAAATCCGATTTAATAAGATAATTCTTCAAACCGATACTAAGCGCAATCGCCTGTATTAATGCCAAAACAACTGTCCCATATCTTGTATACTGGGCAATTTTCTTTCTGCCTTCTTCTCCTTCCTTAGCCAAAGCCTCCAGGGCATGTATAGCAATAGTCAAAAGGTTCATTATAATAGAGGCGTTGATATAGGGTGAAATGTTCATGGCAAAGATTGCAAAGTTTTTAAAAGCACCGCCTGAGATTACATCAAGAAATCCAAGTAATCCCCCGGATTCGATCAGTCTTGCCAATGCATCCCTATTCATACCGGGAACCGGAATAAAGCTGCCCAATCTAAATATAACAAGCATCAAAAGTGTGAATATCATCTTTTTTCTTAAATCCGGTATTCTCCAAGCATTTCTTATGGTATTAAACACTTATATCACCTCTACCTTTCCTCCTGATGCAGTTATCCTTTCAATAGCTGTTTTGCTAAACTTATGTGCCTTTACAGTTAATTCTTTTGTTATTTCACCGTCGCCTAATATTTTAATCTCACTGTTTAAATTCTTTATCAGGCCTTTTTCTTTTAACAATTCCGGAGTAACTTCCGTACCATTTTCAAAAACTTTTAGTTCACTGATATTGATTATAACATATTCTTTCTTAAATATATTTGTAAAGCCTCTTTTGGGAATTCTTCTATATAAAGGCATTTGACCGCCTTCGAAGCCAATCCTTACACCGCCACCGGATCTTGCTTTTTGTCCTTTGTGTCCTTTACCTGCAGTCTTTCCCAATCCGCTGCCTATGCCTCTGCCTTTTCTCTTTTTGTCCTTACTTCCTTGTACAGGTTTCAGTTCATGTAATTTCACGGCTTTTTGCACCTCCCTTGCTATATTTCCTCAACTTCCAATAAATATGAAATCTTATTTATCATACCTCGTATCTGAGGTGTATCATCTTTTTCGACCATGCTGTTAATTTTCTTTAAACCTAATGCTTTTACTGTATCAATTTGTTCTTTCTTTCTTCCGATTGTGCTTTTTATAAGCCTTATTCTTAATTTTGCCAAGGTTACTCCCTCCCCTAACCTAATATCTCTTCGATTGTTTTTCCCCTGAGTTGGGCAACCTTTTCCACCGTTTTGAGAGATGAAAGCCCCTCTACCGTAGCATTTACCACATTCCTCGGATTATTTGATCTGAGTGATTTGGTTCTGATATCTCTGATTCCGGCTAATTCCAAAACCGCTCTTACAGGGCCCCCCGCAATTACACCGGTTCCTTCAGATGCAGGCATTAACAGTACCCTTCCTGCGCCTGACTTACCGATAATTTCGTGGGGAATCGTTGTGCCAACCATAGGTACATTAATCATATTCTTTTTAGCATCTTCTATTCCTTTTCTGATAGCATCGGGGATTTCAATTGATTTACCTGAGCCAACTCCTACACGCCCATTTTCATCTCCGACTACTACTATTGCGCTGAATCTAAAGTTTTTACCGCCTTTTACAACTTTAGCTACTCTATTTATCGAAACAACCCGTTCTTTTAATTCCGGCTTATTGTCTTCAACTGGCTGCATTATATCCCTCCTTATTTTTAAAATTCAAGACCCGCTTCTCTTGCAGCTTCAGCAAGTTCTTGCACTCTACCATGATAAATATAGCCGCCTCTGTCAAATACAACTTGTTTGATACCTTTCTCCAAGGCTTTTCGGGCTATAAGTTTTCCAACTGCTTTAGCAGTTTCTTTGTTCCCGTGAAAAGCCGTATCTTCCTTAAGCTCCTTGTCAAGGGATGAAGCTGATACCAAAGTTGCGCCTGCTTCATCATCTATTATCTGTGCATATATATTTTTAAGGCTTCTGAAAACATCGAGTCTCGGTCTATCGGCATTTCCAGTAACTTTTTTTCTGACTATCAAATGTCTTTTCTTTCTGAGTTGGTTTTTACCGGCCTTTGTTATCACAAGTGTCACCTCTTTTCTAAATTACTTGCCTGTCTTGCCTACTTTACGTCTTATTTTTTCAATACTGTATTTAATACCCTTCCCTAAGTATGGTTCTGGTTCTCTGACAGCTCTTATATTTGCCGCGTGATCACCCACCGCTTCCTTATCAATACCTTTTACAATAATCTTATTTGGTGTGGGTACCTCAGTTGTTATGTTTACAGGATCGACAAATTCTACTGGTTGGGAATAACCTACGGTCAAAGTCAGCTTTTCGCCTTGTTTTGCTGCCCTGTATCCGACACCGTTTATTTCCAATGTTTTTTCATAACCTTCTGCCACTCCGTGCACCATGTTGTTTATCAATGTTCTTGTCAAACCGTGCAAGGATTTATGTCTTTTTTGCTCAGTGGGTCTTTTAACTGTAATTTCATTATTTTCGTTAACTATTATCATATCTTTATGAAGCTTTTTTACTAATTGCCCTTTTGGCCCATTAACTGTAACTGTATTGTCATTATCTATTTTAACTTCAACCCCTTGGGGAATTGATATTGCCAATCTACCTATCCTGGACATTTTTCCACCTCCTGTTATGAAGAAATATTACCAAATATAGCAAAGTACTTCTCCGCCTAAGCCACCGTTTCTTGCATTTTTATCTGTCATTATGCCGCTTGATGTAGATAGTATCGCTATACCTAATCCACCTAAAACCTTGGGAACTTCATCCTTTTTGGCATAAACCCTAAGCCCCGGTTTACTTATTCTTTTTAAACCGGTTATTACTTTTCCTTTGTTGGCAGTGTACTTTAGTGTTACCCTAATTATACCCTGCTTACCGTCATCAATTATTTCATATGATCTGATATATCCCTCTTCTGCCAGTATATCAGCCATGGCTTTTTTAATATTGGATAAAGGAATATCCACAGTTTGGTGCTTTACAGTATTCGCATTTCTGATCCTTGTCAGCATATCAGCGATTGGGTCGTTTATTACCATAATCCTTACCTCCTTTACGATAACATTTACCAGCTGGCCTTCTTAACGCCGGGTATTTGCCCCTTATAAGCTAATTCTCTAAAACAAATACGGCATATTCCAAATTTTCTTAAATAACCGTGTGGTCTACCACATATTCTGCATCTATTATAAGCTCTGGTAGAGTATTTTGAAGTTCTTTGTTGCTTTAATATCATTGACTTTTTTGCCATCATTTCCCTCCTATCTACTGATTTGCAAAAGGCATTCCAAAGAGTTTTAACAATTCCCTTGCTTCTTCATCAGTTTTAGCAGTTGTAACAAATATTATATCCATACCTCTTATTTGCTCTACTTTATCATAATTAATTTCCGGGAATATTAATTGTTCTTTAATCCCTATGGCATAGTTTCCTCTGCCGTCAAAAGATTTAGTTGATACTCCGCGAAAATCCCTTACCCTTGGTAGAGCAATATTTAGTAGCTTATCAACAAATTGATACATTCTTTCACCGCGAAGAGTAACCTTTGCGCCAACATTCATTCCTTTTCTAAGTTTAAAAGCAGCAACTGACTTTTTTGCCTTAATAACAATAGGCTTTTGACCTGATATCTGTGCCAATTCATTTACGGCCGAGTCTAGTGCCTTTGCATTATCTTTAGCATCGCCCAGCCCCATGTTCAACACAACCTTTTCAAGTTTGGGAATCTGCATTACGCTATTATATTGAAATCTCTGCATCATTGCAGGAGCAATTTCGTTTTGGTACTTTTCCTTCAGTCTTGTCAATTTATTAACCTCCCTTCAGTGCTACTTATCAAGCATCTCTCCGCAGCTTTTGCAATATCGCACTTTTGTTCCATCTTGTAATATTTTCTTTCCTATTCTGACACCTTTTTTACATCTATCACACCAAAGCATAGCCTTCGAAGCGTTTATAGGTGATTCCTGATTTATTATACCGCCTTGCTGCATTTGCCCCGAAGGCTTTTTATGCTTTTTACTCATATTTACACCTTCGACTATAATCTTACCCTCTTTAGGCAATGCAACTAAAACCTTTGCTTTTTTTCCTTTATCTTTACCGGATATGACCACTACCTGGTCTCCCTTTTTAACGTGCAACTTTTTAGCTTCCATAATGCCACCTCCTTTATAACACTTCAGGAGCAAGCGAAATTATTTTCATAAAATTCTTTTCTCTAAGCTCCCTGGCTACGGGACCGAATATACGTGTTCCCCTGGGTTGTTTGTCTTCTCTTATTATTACAGCGGCATTTTCATCAAATTTTATATAGCTACCGTCTATTCTTCTTAAACCTTTCTTAGTCCTCACAATAACCGCCTTTACTATCTCGGATTTTTTTACAACTCCGCCCGGTGTTGCATCTTTAACGGAAGCAACTATTATATCTCCAATATTGGCATATCTTCTTCCGGAACCTCCCAGTACACGAATACATAAAAGCTCTTTTGCACCGGAATTGTCTGCTACCTTTAAACGGGATTCTTGTTGAATCATTTTGAAATACCTCCTCTTTGGGAATTTACTTCGCTTTTTCTAATACTTCCACCAGTCTCCATCTTTTATCTTTACTGATAGGCCTTGTTTCCATTATCAATACTTTATCTCCAACTTTGCATTCGTTGTTTTCATCATGGGCCTTAAATTTCGTAGTCCTTTTAATTATTTTTTTATAAAGAGGATGGCGTACTAAGGTTTCAATGGATACAACTATTGTCTTATCCATCTTATCACTCACTACTTTACCAATCCTTGTTTTTCTTTTTCCTCTATCCATAGACTAAACCTCCTCTCAACTATTTAGGCTCTACAGCTTTTAGTTCCCTTTCCCTGAGTATGGTTTTTACCCTTGCAATAGATTTTCTGATATCTTTAACTTTCATAGGGTTTTCCAATTGGCCTGTAGCCATCTGAAATCTGAGATTAAAAAGCTCACCTTTTAGTTCTAAAAGCTTTTGTTCCAATTCGTTTGACGATAGATCCCTTATTTTATTAGCTTTCATTACCTTCACCCACTTCCTCAGTTTCCTGACGGGTTATAAACTTGCATCTTATGGGAAGCTTATGCATTGCCAGCCTCATGGCTTCTCTTGCAACTTCCTCCGATACACCCGCAATCTCAAATAGCACTCTGCCGGGTTTTACAACAGCTACCCAGTATTCCGGTGAACCTTTTCCGGAACCCATACGAGTTTCTGCAGGTTTTTCCGTTACAGGCTTATCAGGGAATATTTTTATCCATACCTGACCGCCTCTTTTAATATATCGAGTCATAGCAATACGGGCAGCTTCTATCTGATTGCTTGTTATCCATGCCGGCTCCATTGCTTGCAATCCATATTCACCGTAGGTTATTGTGTTACCTCTCATTGCCTTACCGGTCATTCTGCCTCTCATTTGCTTACGACGTTTAACTCTCTTTGGCATTAGCATTCTTATTCAGCTCCTTTTCCCTCAACTACTTTTGTGTCAGCTTTAGGAAGTACCTCCCCTTTATATATCCATACCTTTACTCCGATTTTGCCGTAAGTTGTATTTGCTTCCCAGAAACCATAATCTATATCCGCCCTTAACGTATGAAGGGGAATTGTTCCTTCTCTGTACCATTCGCTTCGCGCTATTTCGGCTCCGCCAAGTCTTCCGGAGGTCATTGCTTTAATTCCTTTAGCACCGCTCCTCATAGACCTTTGCATAGCCTGCTTCATGGCTCTCCTAAATGATATTCTTTTTTCCAATTGAGCTGCAATGTTTTCAGCGACCAATTGTGCATCCAGCTCCGGCACTTTTATCTCATTAATATTAATTGAAACACTTTTATTTCCCACAAGTTTTTCGACTTCTTTTCTGACGGCTTCTATCCCTGAACCGCCTCTGCCGATAACCATGCCGGGTTTAGCCGTATAAATATCAATTTTCACCTTGTTCGATGTTCTTTCAATCTCCATTTTGCCTATGCCGGAATTAAACAATCTTTTTTTAAGAAAATTTCTCAGTTCGTTATCTTCTATCAAAAGATCGGAATAATCCTTTTTATTGGCATACCATCTGGAGTCCCAATCTTTTATTATACCTACTCTTAATCCATGGGGATTTACCTTTTGGCCCACTAAAATTCCCTCCTTCTTATTCTTTTTCTTTAACTATCAGGGTTATATGGCTGGTACGTTTCAAAATTCTTACGCCCCTGCCTTTTGCCCTTGCCCTAAATCTTTTAAGTGTTGGTCCTTGATTCGCGTAGGCCTCGGAAATATATAATTTATCAACATCCATGTTGTAATTGTTTTCAGCATTTGCCACAGCTGATTTCAGAAGTTTTTCCAAAATCTCAGATGCAGCTTTTGGAGTATGCTTTATAATTGCAAATGCTTCACCAATTTTTTTACCTCTGATCAAGTCAAGCACTATGCCGACTTTTCTTGAGGAAATCCTCATATATTTAGCAATTGCCTTGGCTTCCATAAAAATTACCTCCTTTTCCTATTAAGGCTTATTTAAGCGCAGTTGATCTTTCCGTATGGCTGCCATGTCCTCTAAATGTTCTCGTAGGAGCAAATTCACCCAATTTATGACCAACCATGTCTTCAGTTATATAAATAGGAACATGCTTTCTTCCATCATGGACGGCAATAGTATGACCTACCATTTCAGGGAAAATGGTAGAACTCCTTGACCATGTTTTCAGGACGATTTTCTTTCCTGATTTATTCATTTCAACTATTCTTTTTAATAGTTTTCCTTCTACAAAAGGTCCTTTTTTAACAGATCTGCTCATTTTTTGCCTCCTTCCCGACTTTATGGACTTTTTATTTTTCTTTTCTTCTCTTTATTATAAATTTACTTGATGCTTTTTTCTTATTTCTTGTCTTCAACCCCAATGCAGGTTTACCCCAAGGGGTCATAGGACTCGGCCTCCCAACCGGTGCTTTGCCTTCTCCACCGCCATGTGGATGGTCCACGGGGTTCATTGCGGAACCTCTAACTGTGGGTCTGAATCCCAAATGTCTATTTCTTCCTGCTTTACCTATAGATATAATTTCGTGTTCAACGTTTCCAACCTGGCCAATAGTAGCTTTACACTCTATTCTGACTTGTCGCACTTCTCCGGATGGAAGTCTGATTTGTGCATAATTTTCTTCCTTTGCCATGAGTTGTGCCGCATTTCCCGCTGATCTGACCAATTGGCCTCCTTTTCCTGCTTTTAACTCAATATTGTGTATAACGGTACCTACAGGAATATTTCTAAGAGGCAAAGTATTACCTGTCTTTATATCAGCTTTTTCCGATGATATTATGGTATCGCCTACTTTTAACCCATTAGGAGAGATAATATATCTTTTTTCTCCGTCTGCATAATGCAAAAGGGCTATGTTGGCGGTCCTGTTCGGGTCATATTCTATAGTTGCCACCTTTGCCGGTATATCAACTTTATCTCTTTTAAAGTCAATTATTCTATATTTTCTCTTATGTCCGCCACCGCGATGTCTTACTGTTATTTTCCCGTAATTGTTTCTTCCGGCTTGACTTTTTAGTGTTCTTAGGAGAGACTTTTCCGGTTCGGTTTCCGTAATCTCTTCAAAATTTGAAACTGTCATAAATCTTCTTGCCGGAGAAGTAGGGTTAAACTTTTTTATAGCCATTTTCTATCTCCTCCCGATTTTATAGGCCTTCAAAGAATTCAATAGTTTTACTGTCGGGGGTAAGTTTTACAATAGCTTTTTTGTACCCCGGTCGTCTTCCTTCGTACTTACCCATCCTTTTCAACTTACCTAACATTTTTACAGTGTTTACTCTTTCAACTTTAACCTTAAATATTTCTTCAATGGCATTTTTTATCATAAATTTATTAGCATTGATATCAACGATAAAGGTATATTTTTTATCAGCCATTTCACTCATACTTTTTTCTGTAATAATTGGTTTTCTGATAATATCATGGGAGTTCATTATGCAAACACCTCCTCAAGAATTTCAACAGCCGCCTTTGTTATAATAAACTTATCATAGTTTAAAATGTCATAAACATTTAATGTATTCACTGAAGCAGTCTTGATATTTGGAATATTCCTTGCTGATTTTTCGACATTTTCATTTCTTCCGGCTAACACAATCATTGCTTTTGAATCAACTTTAAGATTTTCAAGCATATTGATCACTTGTTTGGTTTTTGGTATTTCGAAATCAAGTTCGTCTAAAACAATAAGATTGTTACCTTCTACCTTTGTTGTCAGTGCAGATTTCATAGCCAATCTCCTAAGTTTCTTAGGTAGTGAAAATCTATAGGATCTTGGTTTTGGAGCAAAAACTACTCCGCCATGAGCCCATTGCGGTGATCTGATACTTCCGTGTCTTGCCCTACCTGTACCTTTTTGCCTCCATGGCTTTCTTCCGCCGCCTCTTACCTCTGCTCTCGTAAGGGCAGACTGGGTCCCTTGTCGCCTATTGGCCAATATCATTTTAACAACTCGATGCATTGCATCAATGTTAACCTCAACACCAAAAATTTCATCTTTTAATTCTATTTCATCAATCTTTTCACCGCTTAAATTATATAAAGCTGCCTTTGGCATAGCACATCCTCCTTTCCGGCTTTTTATGCCTTCACTGTGTCTTTTATCATAACCAATGAGCCTCTTATACCCGGTACTCCGCCTCTAACAAGAATATAGTTCTTTTCTGCATCGACTTTTACAACCTCTATATTTTGTACTGTAGTGTTTTCATTGCCCATTCTTCCCGGCAACATTTTGCCTTTGAAGGTCTTGGAGGGGCTTGATGATGATCCCATCGAACCGGGTGACCTGTGAAACTTTGAACCGTGTTTCATAGGCCCTCTATGTGCATTAAATCTCTTAATTACGCCTGCAGTTCCCTTTCCTTTGGATACACCGCTTATATCTACTCTGTCACCTTCCGTAAATATATCTGCCTTTATTTCCTGTCCTATTTCAAAGGATTCTATATTCTCAAGTCTTAATTCCCGTACATATCTTTTTGTTGCTAATTTTACCACTTCAAACTGTCCTCTTACAGGTTTGGTCAATTTTCTTTCCTTTATATCTTCAAAGCCAACCTTAATAGAGTTATAACCGTCCTTCTCAAGTGTCTTTTTTTGCATAACCACGTTGGAACCTACTGATATTGCGGTTACAGGTATGGCTTTGCCTTCTTTATCAAAAATCTGTGTCATTCCGACTTTTTTTCCTAATATTGCTTTTTTCATTGTATCCACCTCCATGGTTTACAGAGGACCGTATAACGGTCTATAAATCATATTTTTAAGTTATTATAGCTTAATCTCAATATCTACTCCGGCGGGTAAATCCAATCTCATTAAAGCATCGACTGTCTTTGGATTTGGATTCAGTATGTCAATTAATCTTTTATGAGTTCTGATCTCAAACTGTTCTCTCGCATCTTTATACTTGTGAACTGCCCTAAGTATTGTTATTATCTCTTTTTGAGTCGGAAGGGGTACCGGCCCCGACACCTCTGCACCTGTCCTCTTCGCAGTCTCAACTATTTTTTGAGCCGATTGATCAATAAGATTATGATCGAAAGCTTTAAGCCTGATTCTGATTTTTTGTTTTGCCATTTAGTTTCCCTCCTTTTCATCGCACGCTTGCTTTACTAACGTACGACTGCATACTGCAGTACACTAACCCGGGTGTGTTATTTTTTTTTTTATAATTGCATCTATACGCAATTATTTTCACATCAGTGTATTTGCAGCAGAGTCGCCCGAATTCTCGAAACGGACATTGCTCAGCAAGAATTACCAAGTCCGCCTTGCAACCTCTTGCATCATTGCATGCATTTTTACACAACTATTATAGTTTAAACTATTTTTAATCATTTGACAATAAAAAAATCTAACTTTTTGTGAGTTTTTCTATTGTAAAGTAAAATAATTTAGGTTTCTAATATTTTTATACCGAATCCATGATATAAAGCATTATTCATATACTAAGGGAAATCCACCGCCTTAAAAAGGCGGGGGATTCTTAGTAAATTATCTATTCGATTATGCCTGAAACCGCACCGGCTCCAACTGTCTTGCCGCCTTCTCTTATTGCAAATCTCAAGCCTTCTTCTATGGCTATGGGGGTTATAAGCTTTATTGTCATTTCTATATGGTCACCGGGCATGCACATTTCAACGCCTTCTTCTAAGTCTATAACTCCGGTTACGTCTGTCGTTC
>JAAYKT010000194.1 GCA_012522255.1 Clostridiales bacterium | reverse complement strand
TTTATCTCTCAGGCTTGCGTCCTTATTATTCCATTTTCTGCCCGTATCCGTAATGTAAAAGATCTCAGCATAATCCAAGTCAAAATATGGCTCGCCGATAATCCCATAATCCCGATAATCATAATGCTTCCAAAGCTCTCTATTATCATACTTTGAAAGCGGACTACCATGCATACAGATAGTCTCAATCGGCGCCAATTTCCTCAACTTTGCCAAATTCTCTTCGAATGATACAATCGCCTTTTCCGCGTCCCCTTTTGCAGGATCCATATCCTCATAATGATATCCGATCTCATGCCCCAATGCCTTGATCTTCTGAAGCTTGTCCACTTGCAGAGATTCCGGCACAATCCGAAAATAATATGACGCCTTAAGCCCCTTGACATGCTCTATCTCAGCTGTGATCAGAGCATTGCCCGGACGCTTATCCACATCATGACGCAGGATGACGACCTTCTCATCCGGAGCTTTCAAATAATCCCAAAATGTCTGAAAGCTATACCCTGCCTCAATCATCGCATCGAGCAGATCTTCATATATCTTTAAAGTAAAATCTCTTTTCATTTATTATTATCTCCATTATAAACATAAATACTCATCCAACCCAAATCTTTCAATTGTGCCATCTATCATTTCATTCGATCTAATACTTATATAAATAGATATTATTCTTCTTTCAAGCTTTGGTGAACCTCATTAATTTCTTTAGTTAGCTCACTTGCCCTTCTTGCAGTCATTTTTTTGTTTAGATGCTCTTGCAACATTAACTCAATGGATTCTTTTATAGTAGGGAAATATGTAAGACACTCTTCTTCTTCCATTTCATGAATCCCTTTACTCAGAATACTGAATACCTTACGCTGCTCCACAATAATAGGCGGAAGGTACTCTTTTAAGTAATCAATTCTCTCACTCGTTCGAAAACTCAAGAATGTTGCCCTATCTACATCGGGAGAACTCATGTCGTCGTATGTCTGAGTTATTAGATTTTCAAATATTCTTCTAAGATAAACAAATGAACCAACACCGATACCGTGCGAGAAAAGCCCAGTTGCTCTGTTCATTTCTCTTGCATCTTTTTCGGGCAACTCTTTGTACAAAGCTTTGTTATCTATCTGCAAATCACTAAAAGACGGATATTGACCAACTTTAATTATCGAGTTATCAATTACCTGAAGAAAAATAGTTATTTGATGAGACCTATCCAAGCCACACGATAAAATTAAAACATTTGAAATATCTTCACATTTTAAAGGCTGTCTGTTGAAAATTTGGTTTCTTCGAGAAATTGAGGTTGGGATACGAGGCGTATATTCTGGAGTTGCAGCTATGTATTGAGTTGTCTCGCGTCCTTTATAATAGCATCTTTTCGAAACATTAAAAACACTTATTTCCTTACAAAAGTGACAGTATGACCGAAGCTTATCACTATCAATTTTATTATATTTTTTCACCTGCTCTTCAGTCAATTTAATTGGGACATAAAGAGATAATTCAAGTATTTCACTAATTAGATTCTTATCCATATTTTCTCCAAAACATATCGTTCTACATCCTGAATAATTAATCTGTTATAACGTTCCTTCAAATCCATCGCACTATATATCAATGCTCTACTCGGAAAAACTCCATTACCGTTACATCTATTTACTGGTGGTCTTGCTGAAAATCTCGTTCATTGCATCTTTAACCATTTCATACTCAGTACTCTCATCAAGCTTATCAAAAATATCATCGATTAACGAGATATCAAAAAACACATGAGACATAATCAGCTTTAAGAATGTATTTGTCAGCTTATATCCTTGTTTTTTATTTTTATTAACATTTTGGAGTTTCATTGGATCAAGATATTTTTCTTCAATAAGCTGCATTGAAAACACGTGTGCCGCGCTTTCATTTTTTAAGCCCGGAGCATTTACATCTTTCCTTGGTGGCAGATAAAATCTATCAGGTGTATTAAATTTCTGATCCTCAATAACCAGTTTTTGAGCGTGTCGAGGCCTATATGAGAAAACAGGTATGCAAAACCAAGTTTTTTTGGGGTATGTTTTATTAAACCAGGGAGATTCTATGTATTTGATAAGAATTACAGGCCTTCTTTTGCAATGAGTGGCTATCATAACTTCTTCTTTTTCTATTTCAAAATATTTCTGTACATCTCTGTCTGATCTAGGAATTTTCCCATGAATTGGATACTCTATAGCAGACCATGTAGATTTTTCTTCATATGTATGATCATAGTCCGCGCTTTCTAAATACCACCGATTTCTTTTTTCATACCATGCAGGTGCCATACAAAGCTGCCCTATAACTTTTTTATCCGTGTTACACCATGAATAAACTCCCTCTGGGTTCAATTGCTCGACAGTGTCGTGGGTAAATATAGGTTTCCCCTTATAGAGGCTGTTCACCGGATACCCTCTTTTTCAACTTATCTAATATGCCCTGATATACGTTCTCGTCGATCACAATTTCTTTTACTCTTGCTTCCTGTTTCGATAAGGCAACTGAGAAATCAATAATGTCGGTTCTTTTCCTTGCCGCCATCATTGGTTCTGTTTCAAAATACACATAATCAAGAAGGTCGTCCAAGGCATAATCACCAAACTCAGCAATCACTCTTTCAATTATTGTTGTTGTTTTCCTATTAGAAGGAGCGCAATCACAATTATGAGATATTGTAATTCTATGGAAAGGTCTATCATCATCTTTAATTACACTAAGGGGGCCTGTTAAATATTCTTGATAATTCATTACATATGGCCCGTATTTGAAATAGACCCACTCTACATCAGTAGCACGCTCTCCAAAACTACGATAATACTCAAGTTCAACTAAATAAGCAAGCTTAATTAGTTTTGTCGAGGCGAAACCGTATGAATGCTTGTTCAAATATCGCACTAAGTCATACAAGAGCGATTGGAATTTTTGATCTTTCATATTCTATTTTTGTAGTATAAATTATAAGTTTTTGCTAAGTTGTCTATTGCCTTACATATATCAACACGCAAAGCTTAGATTACAGTCTTAAACTTCTTGCATCTCCCATTTTCTCTAATAACATATTACAAAAGAAACGACGTAATCTTAAAGCAACAAGAATGACTTAAAATAGTGGTAAAATTGGCTCGGAATAATATTAATACAAACCAACGTGGTATTATTCCGAGCCTATAGTGTTTTAAAGTTCGATATTCAATCGTTTTTTTCTTTTTTCTAACGACCATTTGATGCTAGCAACTATTTTATCATTTAAATCAATATGCTTAATAGCATCCTGGACAAATTTCTGCTCATGATCTGTAAAAGACTCGAAGTCAATATACTCCCATTCTGAGGGACATATCTCGAAAGCCTTCTCGGGCAACATACTCAAGGCAATACCAGTTGAAATATTGCGCAATGCAAACGGAAGCCATGACTTTGTTGATTTTTGATTATTTTCACTATGAAACTCTAACCAACTTTGTCTTATCCAGCTCTCCCTTACATTTAAGCCATTACAAAAAAAATCAATTGTTTCTGTTGGAAATAAGCGCACATATCCATCGCATGGGGAAACATTAGATTCCAGAAGATTTAACATGTAAAAAGAAATGTTCATTTTTGGAATTGTCACTTTTTTTAATTCATAAATCACGATATCCTCCTTAACATGATAACGGTACAAGTAACTTATATAATGATATATTTAACATATTAACTCCACAACTCACATGTTTCGCTTTTATTAGCAGAAACAAGCATTATGTCGGGAGATATCGAAAGCACATCATTTAACATATTATGGGTAGAACACATAGGGATAATATAATGTTTTCCATGGCTGTCATACGCACTTCTAACATGAGCGCCTAATGTTGGGGATTCAAAACAGCCGTACACTGGACAGAAAATTGGTACTGGTTGCTGTGAAATGTTTATCCAATGTTGTAACCAACTTCCACATTTGCATGTTCTGTTCGCAGTTCCTTTAATATTTACTACTTTCATTTTCTTATACCCTATGATAAGTTTATACTGGTTGGTTAACAATCTTCTTTTCAAACGACTTTATCATTATAAGACCAATCTACATTATATCAAAAAAATTGACATTACGATGTGGTCTTCTGTTAATTAATTTTCGTGCTTAACAGATTACAAGAAAACATTGCCTCAAACCTCTTTAAGAAAACATAATCACATTAACAAGATATTTCACAATCTATTATAAGCCAACAAAAAAACGGCACAAAATACGAATGATTTATTTAATAAAAAAATAAGGAATCCAAGCGA
>JAAYKT010000193.1 GCA_012522255.1 Clostridiales bacterium | reverse complement strand
TGTCTGATCTATGCTGTCTATACCAAAAGAGATATTTATTTTCTTCGCTAATTCTTTAATCCTGTTAAGTTTTGTTTCTCCTACTATTTCATTGGCAATAAATATATCCTTTAGTCCATTTTGGGCCATTACCTCGGCTTCGCCCACTTTTGCCACAGCGATTCCTTTTGCCCCGGCTTTTTCTTGCAATTTGGCAAGTGTCGGCATTTTATGTGTCTTAGTATGTTGCCGCAAGTAGACTCCTTGTTTATTTGCATAATCTTGCATTTGCTTTATATTGGACATCATTATTTCCCTGTCTATCAATAATGCCGGTGTATCCAATTCATTAATTTTCATGGTTGTTCCTCCCAAAAACTTTTCTATAATCCTTTGAATACCTATCTTTTACTCAAAAGTCTATACAGACTGAACAGGTCGTTCTTTTATCCTGTCTTTCTTTGACAGCCTGTCAAACATACAATATACCACAGGGACTATGAGCAAGGTCAATAATGTGGATGTGGTTAGTCCGAATATGACAACTATTGCCATAGGTGCAATGGCTTCTGCTCCTTCTCCTATACCCAAAGCTAAAGGAATCATAGCAAGTATTGTGGTTAAGGTGGTCATAAGTATAGGCCTCAGCCTGGTAGGCCCTGCCTTTAGTATTGCCTCTTCCCTACCATAGCCTCTTTCCCTTAAGGTATTTATATAATCCACCAAAACTATGGCATTATTGACCACAATCCCCGCAAGCATGATAACGCCGATAAAGGCGGGTACGCTTAGTGGGTTGCCGGTTATGGCCAGGCCTATTATGGAACCAGAATAGGCCACGGGAACGGAAAACATAATGGTCAGCGGGTGCACCAAGGATTCAAACTGTATTGCCATAACCATATATACCAATAATACCGCCAAAACCAATGCTAAAGTGAGGTCCGCAAAGGCTTCCACCATCTGTTCATCTTCCCCGGTAAATTTTATGGAATAGGCATCTGTCAGGTTATAACTTTTCAGCTTATTTTTTAGTTCCTTGTTAACATCCCCCGCACTTCTCCCAAATACATCTCCTGTCACGGTGACAAATCGTTCCTGATTTGCCCTGCTTATGCTGACAGGACCCTTTTGTATTTCAATAGAAGCTATATCCATTAAAGGCACCCGGACACCCATGGGAGTTAATAATGAAACTGCCTTCAACTGTTCCAAAGTCTTTCTCTTTTCTTCCGGGTATTGTACTTTTATATCTATTTCACTGCCTTCTATTTTAGAGGTTGTGGCAATTCTACCGTCAACTGCAGTTCTGGTAACAGTTGCCACTTGTGCCGTGGAGAGCCCGTAGGCTGCCGCTTTATCTCTGTTTATATATATCTGTGCTTCAGGTCTGCCTTCGGTTATACTAAGCTCTACCTGCCTCGTTCCTCCAGTTTCAAGGACGATTCTTTCTACATCTTTGGATATGCCCTCCAACACCTCTAAGTCAGGTCCGCTTATGCGGATTGATACGGCACTGCCGCTGCTCAATCCCCCAAAACTTGCAGATAAATCATTTACCTTTATTTCTGCTCCGGCAATATTTTTTACTTCCTCTCTGATAGCCTCTACCACTTGTGCCGTGCTTCTTTTTCTTTCAGATAAGGGTTTCAGCGTAGCACTTATAGTGGCCGAGTCAGTGGAGGAACCCATAAGCCCAGACATAACGCCTCCGCCGCCTACGGATACGTTCATGGTGCCCAGCTCGGGAATTTTAATCAGCAAGTCTTCTATTTTTTCTACAGTTTCATTTGTTGTTTCTAAGAGGCTTCCTTTTGGCATTTCCACATTTATACTAAACATTCCTTGATCCATGGAAGGAAAAAACTCCGAACCTATCACAGGTATCAAAAGCAAACTGAATAGAAATATAACAGTCACTGCTATGCCAGTTTTTATTTTGTATTTCAGCACCCATAATAATACCCTGTAATAGAATCTGTCTATGCCATTAATAGCATCGTCCCATTTTTTTAAAAATTTGCCCAAAGGTTTTGATTTACCGTTTTCAGATGGCTGTTCCATTTTTATAAATTTAGCACTGAGCATAGGAACGAAGGAAAGGGCCACTATCAATGAAGCTATTAATGAAAAAGCAATGGTCAAGGCCATTTCCTTAAATATCTCAGCTGCCATCCCTTGTGTAAAAACCATTGGGACAAACACAACGATGGTTGTTAAGGTAGAAGCTAAGATTGCTCTTCCCACTTCATCTGTGCCAAGCAGTGCCGCCTCTGTCTTGTTATGTCCTTCACTTCTGTATCTGTAGATATTTTCCAAAACCACGATGGCATTGTCTACCAGCATGCCTACCCCTAATGCAAGGCCGCCCAAAGATACAATATTTATGGAAATGCCTGCAAAGAATATAAGCACAAAAGTAGATATAATGGATATAGGTATGGCTGTAGCTATGATTAATGTGGTGCGCATGTTTTTCAAAAAAACATACAAAATCAGAACTGCCAAGAGTCCGCCTATTATAGCATTATTGCTGACACTGCTTATGGCTTTTTCTATAAATTCTCCCTGGTCGAATACGACATCTATACTTAAATCGGGATAATCTTTCTCAATTTTAATCAATTCATTTTTTACCGCCCTGGTGACATTGACGGTGTTGGCGTTGGTCTGTTTTTGGAGATTCAGGCTGATACTGTCCTTACCGTTGGTCCGGCTGTATGAGTCAATGGGCTTATTGGTGTCTATGACTTCGGCTATATCCCTTATACGCAAAATCGTACCGTTTGGCAGCATGATAGGTATGTTTTTTATCTGTTCGATACTTTTAAATTCTCCCGTGCTCCTAACTAAAAGCCTCTTATCCGCATATTCTATTGCCCCTCCGGGGAGATTCAGGTTTTCTGTTTGTAGTACGGATATAACCTGATTCAGAGTAATTCCATAACCGGCGGCTTTATCGGGGTCTACATTTACTTGTATTTCTTCTTTACTGCCACCTGTAACCCCTATAGATGCGACACCCTCAATCCTTTCCAGCCTGGGCATTATATAATCGTCTATAAAATGTTTTAGCTTCATTTCGCTATGGTTATTGGTCACACTTACATTGAGAATGGGCATCATGTTGGGGTCTAACTTCATTATCAGTGGGTTGCCAACATCATCGGGCAAAAATCCTTTTATCATATCGACCTTTTCCCGCATCTGCAATGTACCGAAATTCATATCCGTACCGGAGTTGAATTCCGCTATGATGATGGAATTCCCTTCACTGGATATAGACTGTATTGATTTTATATTATTCACGGTGGCAATGACGTTTTCTATGGGTTTTGTTACTATAGACTCGATTTCCTGAGGGGCAACCCCGGAATAGTTGGTTGAAACTATTGCTATGGGCAGATTTATATCCGGCATCAAATCCACAGGTACCTTGGAAAAGGAGACTCCCCCTAATACCAGAACCATTAATACGCACATTAAAACCGCCACCGGCCTTTTTACGGAGATATCATGTAATTTCATTCGTCGCACCTCTAACTCACTGATATGATAGAATGTTAATGGGAAATCAAAACTTTTGAACCGTCTTTTAAATAATCCTGGCCTTTTATTATAATCAAATCATTAACATTTAAACCGTCAAGGATCTGAATTTCCTTATCATTAAAAAGACCTATAGTAATCTGAACCTTTTTGGCTTCATCACCTTTTACAACGTATATATATTTACTGCCCTTTTCTTCCAAAACTGATGATAAAGGGACAATAACGGCATTATCAGCTTTTTCGATAATTAATTTCACTTCCGCAAACATGCCGCCTTTCAGCGTATCCGGCGGGTCATTTATGGTTATTCTAACCGGATAGGTTTGTTTATGCATATCTGCCGATGGAGCTAAAACAGTGACAGTTCCCCATATCACTTCTTTTGATATGGAATCTACGTAAACCTTTGCTTTATCCCCAACTTCTATCTTTCCGATGGTGTTTTCACCCACATCAATCTCCAGGATATAGGAAGAATCATCTATGACCACAAATGTGACGGTTGCATTGCTCACAAATTCTCCAACCCTTAAATTCCTGGCTGAAATCACGCCATTTATAGGAGATCTGACATCCATGCTTTCCAATGAATTATGAACCACATTGTAAGCTGCTTTAGACTGTTCAAGTTGTATTTTAGACAGTTCAATATTTTCCTTATAGCTTTTTTCTTCAAATAATTCATAATTGGTTTTTGCTGCCTTATACTGTTGTTTTAATTGATTCAGCTGGGATTCTGTACGATCTAAATTAAACTTAGACTCTGCCCCTGCCTCGTATAGGGTTTTCACATTGTCATAGTTAGTTTGGGCATCACTATAACTTATCTCCGCCAGTATCACTGCAGTTTCCAATTGCATAAGCTGTTGTTCGTAGGTGCTGCCTTCCATTTTGCTCAGGTTCAATTCCGCTAATTCCACTGCTGTGGCTGCCTGACTTAATTGAAGCATTACATCATTTTTGTCTAATTGTAATAATACATCCCCCGCCTTTACTCTTTCCCCGATATCAAAACCAATTTTTATAACCTTGCCGGGTTGTTTCGGAGTGATCATTATTTCCTTTACTGGTTTCACTTTGCCGCTGTAACTTATTGTGGATTCAATTTCTCCCTGTAAAACTTCTGCCGTTTCCACTGTAACCGGTTGTTCTTCAATTATATTGACAGCATCCTTTGAACCTTTCCAGGCACAACCGGTGCTTAAAATTGTGGCGGTGATAGTCAATGCGAATAATAATCTGTTTATTTTCATTTTAAAAAGCCCCCCATTTTTTGCATAGCTTTATTATAACCTATGACCATCGGTTTTCATATCAGAAATTTATATGCAACTTTAAACGTGCAATGAATATACCGGAAATATGTGAAATGCTCAGAAAACAGGAAGAAAAAAGTAGCCGGTACCTGTCAGGTACCGGTTCTTATATGTTTTTATATAAATTATTGAGGAGATCAAACCGTTTGTTGATGCTTCAATTTCCGTGTTGTCAGTTATCATCTTCCCCTTTATCTTCAGTTTTCTTTTTTCTTTTCCGCACACATTCAGTGAGAAGATACTCTATCTGCCCATTTATAGAGCGGAAATCATCCTCAGCCCAGGCCGCAATTTCACTATATAACTTTTTTGATAGGCGTAGTGGAATTTGCTTTTTTGTTTCACTCATTTTAATACAAACTACCGCTGTTTAAGATGGGTTGGGCATCTTTATTGCCGCAGAGAACGACAAGCAGGTTTGATACCATTGCGGCTTTTCGTTCCTCATCCAACTTAACAATATCATTTTCATTCAGCTTATCTAAGGCCATTTCCACCATACCTACGGCACCATCCACAATCATTTTTCTGGCATCTATTATTGCGCTGGCTTGTTGTCTTTGCAGCATTACTGCAGCTATCTCAGGTGCATAAGCGAGGTAAGTAATACGGGCTTCTATAATTTCAATCCCGGCATCCTTAACCTTCGATTGTATTTCTTCAAGAATCCGCTGCGCCACTATGGCACTGGAACCTCTCAGACTTCCTTCATCCGGCTCACCGTCGCCTGTAGTATCGACACCCGGCACGATATCATAAGGATATATGCGGACGATATTTCTGACGGCGCTATCGCATTGAAGGGAAAGATATTCTTTAAAATTATCTACATTAAAGACCGCTTTTGCCGTATCAACAACTTTCCACATAACAGCGATGCCAATCTCCACAGGATTTCCTAAAACATCATTGACTTTTTGTTTGCTGTTATTCAATGTCATGATTTTCAGAGAAATTTTTTTATTAGACCTTTCTGTCTGAACAGCACCGGTTCCGGTAGAAATAAAGAACTTGGAACTGGGTCCGCTGTCCACATCTCCGCTTTGGCCTAATTTTGTTTTGGATGCCGGATTAACTGCAACGGAAAATGGATGTACGAAATAAAATCCGGCTTCTTTTATGGTGCCGACATACTTCCCGAATAATGTCAATACCAATGCCTCCTGAGGTTTTATAACCTTTAGCCCAAAGAAAAAAATGAACCCAAGCACAATCCATAGTGCCCCGGCAATTATAAGCACTGTGCCTGCGGTGCCCAGGGTATCTACTATGGACGCACCTAAAATAACTGACCCGATTGCTGCTATATATAGCAAAATAAATAAAATAAGCATTGGCATTCCGGCCTTTGCCTTTAAAGCCTTTTCTTCCATCATTTAGCCCCCTTTTATTTTTATGATACCATTATGATATCATATTGATTTTACTTTTACAATACTTTTTTACCCTAAGCAATTTGCTATGATGGCAAAGGATATTTAAAGGTTATTCCAATTATTGGGGAATTCCGAGCTTTTTCCCGATGAGCAGCTTAACAGAGGTGTGATCCATAACGACAATAGGCATTTTTTTATCACCTATTAAAGTAAGAGCATCCGTAAACTTTTTCGTTTTAGACCTCTAAAGCCTTCAGTTGGTGATGGGTCTACCCCATCAATCAAAAAAAGCTTGTAATTAATAATAACATGTTCATAATTGAGAAGTCTTATATTGCTTTTCTCAAAGAATTGCATCATTCCGTTAAAAGTATTTCCCCCGTCATGATTTCCCAGACTTGCATATACACCATATGTCGCTTTTATACTTTTTAGCGAATCGTTTGCTTTGGAAGGGTTTGAATTGCCTTATAATCATCATAATACACCTTCCTATGTTTACATTATCATTACCCCAGTTTCTATTATTTCCTTTGTAAATGGATTTAAAGAATTGAAGTCACAAGATTTAAATGGTCTAGGCTCAATTCTGTTGTCTATTTTTCTTCTTATTCTCATTAATATCAATGTATCAGCTATTGGGTCACCTGAAAAATCATCTCCCACTACAGCAATATCAATATCGCTATCTTCTGTTTGGGTTCCTTTAACATACGACCCATACAAATATATATATTTTACATCTAATTCTTCTTGTACAAGTCTCCCAAAATCCTTAGCTATTTTCTCTATTCGTTCTCTAGTTTCAAAAGAAGCCACGCTCTCAACTCCTCTATCTTCTTTACATTATTTAGAGTAAAATTAAATAGTTAAAAACTTAGTGAAGCATGTCTTTTTATCTAATTACTGTCTCCGCAAAAAACCTCAATTTTAAAAGCAAATTAGACTCTGGCCTCAAGTTTATGGTGAAAAAATACAAGTTGATGGTGGAATATGAAGGAATTAGTGAAATTATTCGTATGTGGACTCACTATGAGGTTCTAAAATAAGACTCACCATTTTAGTAAAAAAGGTATCAAGAAAATTCATAACAAGCAAACAAATAACCTATGCTTTCAAAGTTATTTATGGACATCCACGAGACCAACTTTTTAGAAGTTAATTCCATCTATACACTTATCGTATATAAAAGTTTTTATTTCTTCCGTTTTATTACTTTCATAAAATTCTACCAATAATTGTGTAAAGTCTCTTTGATCTTTTATTGGAATAGCTATAATACCTGATCCATTTGATATCATCACCTGGTTAGCAGCTAACATGCCGGTTCTTTTATTTCCATCAATAAATATCTGTTTTCGCATTAGGTAAAGCATTAATGATATAGCTCTTTCAGTCGGCTCTTTGATTTTTGATATATCATTGATATCTTCTTTGATAATAGATTCTATGGGTAAATCAGGTTTCCACGTAGTTCCACCAATAGATACGGGAACTTTTCTTGTAAAGCCTGCTTCATATATAAGATTATTGCCACCTATTAGTTGATTAATTTTACAAACATAAGAATAATCAATGGGATACTCTATAGTATTTAAAACAAATTGCCAAGCATGCTTAAGATTGTTTATAGCAATTACATCATCTATTTTCATATTTGGTACGGTTATACCATTATAAATAGCTTCAGTATCAGGAAAGGTAACTCCAATACCTTCTAATCTTGCACTTTTCCATATATAGTCTATGATATTACGTTTTGCAACGAAGATATTTTGTTCAACGGTCATATTATACTTTGCTTCCATGACAACTTTACCCCTTTCACATTTGCGTGCTTTCAATGGTTACGCTAAGCAAACGCTATCCTTTAATCATCATTTGCACATAGTTCCTCCAAAGATTGTTCCAAAATATACATAGTCTTTGGAAGGATTCGGTCAACAGGATATACCTTCTTCTATTTGTCTAAAAAGACTATCCACAACGAACATGACTTTCACCTTTCTTTCTACTTTGCAGATATTTGCATTATATTTTATTCCTAAAAATACTATACCATTATATTTTGGCCATGTGAAGATTTATAACGAAATTTAACAAGATTGTAAAAAGCCTCCTACTCTTTTTTTTTGTTCCCTTTTAACGTAATGGTATCTCTGCCTTATTATAAACTCCCGTTGGGATTTATAGTTTTTATAATATTCGCGTATTCTTCTTATCCCCCGTAGCCAAATATGCCTATTATATACATTTGTCGCCACTTTTTCTGCAATAAATAAGTCCTCTTTTTTTATATTGGCAATAATTAAAGAAGCAAAAAAAATAGCTGCTGAAACAAATAAAAGACTTTATTTTGCATACGGCTCAAATATGGATGAAATCCAAATGGCAAAAAGATGCCCTGAAGCTAAATTATACGGAAAAGCAAGGTTAGATGGCTATAGATTTATTATTAACAGTCGTGGGGTATCAAGTATTATTAAACAGCCAGATAATTATGTTATAGGTTTATTATGGAATATATCCTCTAATAATGAAACATCTCTTGATAGTTATGAAGGCGTGGCCTCCAAAATTTATTTTAAGGAAGAAGTTAATGTAGACTGCATAAAATCAACAGTTAAACACACTGCATTAGTCTATATTGCTATTGATGATTCCCCCGGAAACCCTAGACCCGAATATCTTGAAAGGATTATAAAAGCCGCAGATAAATTCAAGTTTGATCCTGATTATTTGATAAAGTTAAAAGAATGGTTTAATTGAATGTGTGGATATTATCAAATCTAACACATCTAATGATTTAAACGGCATTATGAAATATTGCCTGCGAAATAAGGTAAAACTATGTCATAAATATACAGGGGGCAATAGCCGAAGGAGCTAAACACGGTACGGTTAACCAGGTATAGTCTTAATTCCAATATTGGAGTTTTAGAATTGTATCAATTAATTTTAATTGTTCTTCAATAACCTCTCTATCAAATCCATGAGTGAACCGGGACTCATAACCATAGCCCTTTAAGTCGCTTGAAAAGGTGCTAAAGGTAGGATATTTATTTATATTTTTATTTATTTCATAAATAAGATTATTCACTTCTTTATGTTTATCAGTGTTTTTTACTTTCCATTCATTATAAAGACCTATATCAGAAAGTGCTTTAAGAGGCTGGGCAATTTTTAACCTATACTCGCCGTCCTTCGCATCTTTATTAAAGGCAAAAAAATTATCCAAACTTTCGCAAAAAATTCTATACATTAAAATCGCTCCTAAAAATCTTTGCATTTTCTAAAAATTCTTTTAGCACTGCAGCGCTGATATCTGTTCTTTTTGAAACATTGTCAATAAAATAGTTCACCAAATTTTCGTCGGCATGTTCCAAAAGTTTACCAATGTCTTCTCTATCC
>JAAYKT010000023.1 GCA_012522255.1 Clostridiales bacterium | reverse complement strand
TTCCCGAGGATTCACCGAATACGTAAGGGGTGCCAAGGTACTTACTTGTAAAATCCACCAATGCACGTCCTGTAATTGTGTCCTTTTCTTCTTCTATTTTCTTAGGGAACAATTCATTCAGCTTATCTAATGTGACTTTATCTAATTCGCCTGTTACTTCAAATCCTTCTTTTTCCTGAAATGCTTTTATTGCTACAACAGTTGCTTTATCTATTATCGACGTAATTTCCCCGGAATAGTATCCCAGTTCCTTAAGGTCTTGTTGAACCGAAGCTGCCAATTCTTTTTCTTTTCGTTCTTTTTCCTTTATCAGATTTATCTGATTAATTTTTGCTATTATGTACTTAGATGTAGTTTTACCTACTATACCGTCGACCTCTAATTCATCATATTCTTCTTGAAATTTCCTTACTGCTTCTTCAGTGACAGGCCCAAAATAATTAGTTAACTCATTTTCATTAAAATAACCCAGTTGATTTAGGTAATTTTGCAGAACATTAACATCGTAACCACTCATACCTTTTTTTAACAATCTGTCCCCAAAATCCGCATTAACAAAAAGGCTAAAGGCCAACATGAAAACTATAAGGAAAAACAAAAATCTTTTCTTCAAATAATTTACCCCCTATTATATGGTATTAAAAATAATACCAAATGTTCAAGGATTGTCATCTGTTGGTAACAAGCTTGTAAATATTATAATATATGTCCAAATCAAAATCAAACTTTTTCAAACTTTTTATTTAATAGTGTGAACTGTAACCTCATTTTATTCTTTTCGGTAAGCCATGAATTTTCGCCGATATTGGTTACTATTCCAGCGATTTTGGTGTCATCCTGAACAAAGTGAAGGATCTTAAGATTTTTCGACAAGCTTCAAACAGAATGAATAATTACCGTTACACTGCAAAACCTAAAAGGAAAACAAATCTTTAGGAGTGAATAAAAATGAGTGAGAGTACATTATCTTTTTGGATTGCCACTACCGAAGATACTAATTATCCAGTTTTGGAAAACGATATAACCGTAGATGTGGCTATAGTAGGCGGCGGTTTGGCAGGTATTATGTCGGCATATTTTTTAAAAAATGAAGGACTCAAAGTTGCATTAATTGATTCAGGAAAGATTGCAAAAAGTACAACAGGTAATACCACAGCAAAGATTACATCCCAACATAGTCTTATATATCAAAAAATTAAAAAATCCATGGGAGATGGATTGGTTAAGCAATATGCAGATGCTAATGAAACAGCCATTAAAACCATATCGGATGTCATAAGTAAGGAAAAAATTGAATGCGATTTCGAGTGGAAGGATGCTTTTTTATATACTCAGAATGAGAACAACATTAATAAGATTCAAAAGGAAGTGGAATCAGCAACTTTTGCGGGTATAAAGGCGGATTATTTGGATCAGATTCCACTGCCCTTTACGGTTTTGGCTGCTATAAGATTTACCGGTCAAGCACAATTTCATCCAAGAAAGTTCGCCCTGGCAATAGCAGAAAACTTGATAAAAAGTGGCGTTCAAATTTTCGAAGGAACAAGGGCAATGGATATAAAAGAGGGATCAAAATGTGAAATCACGACTGACAAAGGAAAAAGTATTACAGCGGATCACGTTATAATTGCATCCCATTATCCCTTTTATGACGGTAAAGGTTTGTATTTTTCCAGGATGTACCCCGTAAGATCCTAGTTATTAGGATTAAAAATAGTAGAAAACTTCCCCAATAGCATGTTTATTGAAGCTGAGGATAAACCCGGCAGATCCTTGCGCTGTACTCCGTTTACTGATGGGCAATTAGTATTGATAGGAGGAGAACATCACAAAACGGGGCATGGAGAAAGCACAAGCATTCACTATGAAAACCTAAGAAAATTTGCGCAGGACACATTTACAGTAAAAGAAGAGTTATACCGTTGGTCTGCTCAGGATTACACCACCCTCGACAATATTCCTTATGTGGGAAGGCTTACCTCTAATACACCCAATATTTATGTAGCTACCGGCTTTAGAAAATGGGGAATGACAAACAGTGTAGCTTCGGCCTTGATAATAAAAGATTTGATTACCAAGGGGCAAAATGATTGGCAGGATGTATATAATCCGCAAAGAGGCAATATTATAGCATCAGCATCAACTTTCGTTGCACAAAATGCAGATGTTGCCTATCAGCTAATATCAGGGAAATTAGAAAATCCGGATGAATCCTTGGATATTAAAGAAGGTGAAGGCAAGGTTGTGGATTACAAGGGCAAAAGAACCGGTGCTTATAAAGATGATAAAGGAAATATTCATCTTTTGGATATAACCTGTACACATATGGGCTGCGAACTGCAATGGAATGATGCCGAGAAGACCTGGGATTGTCCCTGCCACGGATCCCGTTTTAAGTATAATGGAGAAATAGTGGATGGTCCCGCATTATATATGTTAAATCATCCCGATGAGGGGCGTAACACTGTGGAACCAAATGTTTTTAAACATAAAGAAAAGGAACAATAAACCACAGTTTTTAGCTATTATTTAGCAGCCGACTAACTGTCCTGCGATTGCCGTTTATGCTATTATATAGTGTAAGGGGTGAATAGGAGCATGAAAATAGTTCATACTGCCGATTGGCATATAGGAAAAATCGTTAATGAGTACTCGATGATAGGCGAACAGGAATATATGCTTGGACAATTTGTGGAAATTGTAAAGGAAGAAGAACCCCACGTAGTAATAATAGCCGGCGATATCTATGACAGATCAATAGCGCCAATTGAGGCTGTCGAGCTTTTGGACAAGACATTGGGACGGATTATACTTGACTTTGGGATACCGGTTCTATTAATCTCCGGCAACCATGACAGTCCGGAAAGATTGAGCTTCGGCAGCGGCATACTCAGATCGAAGAATTTATTTATCGAAGGTAACTTTAAAAAAGACATAACCAAAATTGTTATAAATGACGATTACAACAAAGTAAATTTTTATATGCTGCCTTATGTTGACCCTGCGATAGTAAGGAATATCTATGAAGACGGAAGCATAAGGACCCATAATCAGGCCATGAGAGCAATAATAGATAGGTTAAACGGCAACTTTGATAAAAGTGAAAGAAATATAATGATTACCCACGGATATGCCCGGGGCATTTCAGAACTGTCTTTCTCAGACTCCGAAAGGCCCTTGTCCATAGGTGGGACAGACTATGTGGAAATAGAAAATTTTCAGGGCTTTAACTATACTGCATTAGGGCATCTGCACAGACCTCAGTATGCAGGGGGTAAAAAAGTATACTACTCAGGCTCGCTTTTAAAATACTCTTTTTCCGAGGTTGACCATAAAAAATCCGTAACCGTAGTTAATATGGATGAAAAGGGTGATGTAATCATTGAACAAAAAGAATTAAAACCTAAAAGAGATATGAGAGATCTGGAAGGAAAACTCAGTGAATTGCTGGACCCGTCAACCTACAGAAATATTGAACAGGAACACTTTTATAGGGTGATACTGACAGATAAGGGAGAACTTCTTGATCCTATAAGTAAATTAAAATCCGTATATCCAAATGTACTTCAGATAATGGTAAAAGAACGCATAAAAGATGCAAGAGATATTAAAACTGCCGCCGGAGAGGGTTACAAGGACAAGACCAAGCTACAGCTTTTTAAAGAGTTTTATAAAAGCATAACCGAGGATGATTTGGAAACTGAAAACATTGAAGTCATGAGCAGAATTATAGAGGGAGTAGAAAAGAAAGGTGATGATCTATATGAAGCCTATTAAGCTTACAATGTCGGCTTTCGGGCCTTATGGAGATACGCAAATTATAGATTTTGACCTTTTTAAGGACCAAAATATTTTTGTTATAACGGGCAAAACCGGTGCAGGTAAAACTACGGTATTTGACGGCATATGTTATGCATTATACGGTATGGCATCCGGTTCTGACAGAGACGGAGAAAGTCTCAAAAGCCATTTTGATAAAAATGATACCCTCACTTTTGTGGAGCTAAAATTTTTGCTGAGGGGCGAAGAGTATTCAATAAGGAGAGTTCCTAAGCAGATGAGACCGGTAAAAATAGGGGAAGGATACACAGAGCAAAAACCTGAGGCAGAGCTTAGGACACCGGGGGGTAAGGTGATTACGGGAATCGAAAAGGTAAATGATGAAATTGTAACCTTGTTGGGAATGAATTATAACCAGTTTCGCCAAATCGTCATGATACCTCAGGGTGAATTCAGGGAATTTTTATTGGCGGAAAGCAAAAGCAGAGAAACCATTTTCAGAAAAATATTTGGCACCTATCAATTTCAGGCTATTCAGGATAGCCTGGATAAGGAATCAAAAGATTTAAAAATCGAATTGACTCAATTAGAACATAATGAAAAAATTTATATAAAAAGCATAGATCCCGGTGACGATGACAGCCTAAAGGGCTTAATCAACGCAGAATACATAAATGTAAATGGTATAACTGATTCTCTGGGCTGTTTTATTGAAAAAGATAAACTGATAGAATCCAACTATACAAAGAGTATTAAAAATCTCGAGAAAGAATTGGACATATTGAACAAAGAACTTATAAAAGGTATAGAAACAAACAATTACTTTAAAGAAGAGGAAGAAGCAAAAAAACATAAAGAGACATTGGAAGATGAAATCGAACCTAACAAAGACAAGGAGAAAGTCATTCAAAAAGGAAGAAGAGCCTTAACAATAAAAGCAACAGAGGACAACTGTATTCATCAATATAAGTTTATGAAGCTAAAAGAAAAAGAAGAGGAAGATGCTAAGAATACATTGAAAACTGAGACCCTAAGTCAAGAAAAGGCTAAAGAAAGCTTTGAAGAAGAAAAAGGAAAAGAACCGGAAATTAAAAAACTTTCTGAAAACCTTGTGATATATAAAAAGGTTAAAGCAAAGGTAGCGGAATATGTCAAAAAAGTTGAAGAACAAAAAGAGTCTGAGGAACAACTGAAAGAAGAAATAAAAAAAAGGGAAGAGATAAAAAACAAGATTGAAATCTTAAAGGAAAATGAAGGAAATAAACTTAAAGAGCTTGAAGAATCGCAAAAAGCCGCTCTAAAATATGAGAAGAAAAAGTCCGAATTGGACAAAGCTTATGAAACATATACAAAGTTGGATAAGTTTGACATAGAACATAAGGCATTAAAAAATATCGGTAAAGACTATATAGCAGAAAAAAATAAATTTGAGACTACTGAAGAAGATTATAAGAGTATAAAAAATAAATATGAATATCTAAACGAAATGTTTCTAAAGGGGCAGGCAGGGCTTTTGGCACAAGAACTTATAGAGGGAATACCTTGTCCTGTTTGTGGCGGAATAGAGCACCCCAGGCCTGCAAAAATTGAGGAAGGAACACCGTCTGAAAAGGAGTTAAAGGATCTTAAAGTCGCATTTGATGAAATAGATGAGAAAAGAAAGAATCTGTTAACTAAACTGGCAGAGCTAAAAACAAAAGAAAAATCACAAATATCTATAGTGGAGGGTTACAGAACAGACTTAAAATTAATATATGAGGATCTACCGGAGCTAAGTAAAGGATTCATTGGCAGCTACATTATAGGAAAAAAAGATGATATAAATGATGAAATAAAAAATCTCAAGGAAAAAACCAAGGAATTGTATGAACTAAAAGAATCCGAAGAAAACATTAAATCATCCATAATTCAGGCTAAGGAAGAACTTGAAAAGGAAGAAAAAAGTTTTGAAAAAACAAAGTCGGAATGCATAGAATTGAATGCAAAAATTAAAAATTTAGCAGAAACAATAAAGGGTTTGGCAGATGAGTTGCCGGAAGGTATAACAACAACCGAAGCCATGGAAAAAATGATAATTGATACGGAAGACAAATTATCATCTATGGAGAAGACAAGGAAAGCTGCTGAGGAAGCATTAAAAACGGCGGAAACAAAACTCACCGAAGCGGTTGCAACCCAAAAGGAAAAAATTAAAGCTCATAATGAGGCTATCGAAGAATATAATAAGGCACTGTTAAAATTAGATGAAGATATTAAAAAAGCCGGATTCATAGACAGAAACGATTACAAGGCAAGCAGAATGGATGAGACAAAGATAGAGGCTTTGGAAGAGGAAGTTAAAAAATATTATGGTCAATTGAAATCTGCTCAGGACAGATACGACAAGGCTTTGAGAGCTGTTTCCGGCTTAGCCTTTGTAGATACGGAAAAAATAGAGAAAAAGATAGCAGATAGAAAGATACAAAAGGAAGAAGCGGAAGGGCAGAATAAGAAAGTTTACGCCCGGCTGAAAAAGAATATGGATATACAAAACAATCTATCTTTTGTAGGAAATGAGATTAAAGAAAAGGAGACGGAATATAGAAAAATCAGCTATTTGGCGGAATTAGCAAAAGGCAATAACAGTGAAAAACTGAGTTTTGAAAGATATGTTTTGGCGGCATATTTCGATGATATCATTGAAGCGGCTAATATAAGATTAAAAAGGATGACAGAAGGAAGATTTGAATTGACAAGAATTCAGGAAAAACAAAAAGGAAGAGCACAGCAAGGCTTGGATTTGGAAGTATATGACTATTACACCGGCAGACCGCGTCATGTAAAAGTTATATCTGGGGGAGAAAGCTTTAAAGCCTCCCTGTCATTGGCATTGGGACTGTCCGATGTGGTTTCGTCAACATCGGGAGGTATAAGCATTGATACCATCTTTATTGATGAGGGATTTGGAACCTTGGATCCTGAATCCCTGGAAAAGTCCATTGAATGCCTCCTGGACCTTCAACAATCGGGTAAATTCGTTGGTGTCATTTCTCACGTTCCGGAACTGAAGGAAAGAATAAGGGCAAGGATTGAAATATATGCGGGTATAACAGGAAGTGCAGCAAAAATTGTGGTGAATTAAAGCGGAAAGTGGGGGGTTGTGTGAAAGGAGAGAAAATTCATGGACTATGGCCTAATTTTAAATATTACAAACTCTATAATTGCCCTGACAATTCTAATTATCGTGGTTGTTGGGAAGATCAATGAAAACAAAAAATATGTTGAACTGAATAGAAAAATATACGGGCTGGAAAATCAGGCGGAATACATAGATAAATCCATATATAAAATTGGACAAACAGTAAGCCTTGAAATAGGGCATAACAGAATGGAATCATCCAATTCTATAAATAATTTATCCGATTCCCTAACCGCAAGGATTAACGAAATGACCAAACTTCAGCAGATGCAGTCGGATTCCATAGATAAAAGAATGGCTGTACTGACAGAAAGCAACGAAAAAAGATTAGAGTCAATAAGATCATCCGTAGAGGAAAAACTTAAAGAAATAAGAAACGATAACAATGAAAAACTTGAAGCTATGAGGACTACGGTAGAAGAAAAGCTGCATGATACATTAGAAAAAAGGCTGGGAGAATCCTTTAAAATAGTTAGCGACAGATTGGAACAGGTACATAAGGGATTAGGTGAAATGCAAACCCTCGCCTCGGGTGTAGGTGACTTGAAAAAGGTTTTGGCAAATGTAAAAACCCGCGGTATCTGGGGCGAAATCCAATTAGGAAATATATTGGAACAGATTTTGGCACCGGAACAGTATGCCGTGAATATACCGACTAAAGAAAACAGTAAGGAAAATGTAGAATATGCAATAAGACTTCCCGGAAAAGGAGGAAATGGAGAGGAAATACTCTTACCTATTGATGCAAAATTTCCTTTGGAAGGGTTTCAAAAACTTATAGATGCATCGGAACAGGGAGATGCGCCTTCCTTGGAAGAGGCATCAAAGCAATTGGAAAACAGTATTAAAACAGAGGCCAAAAGAATAAGTTTTAAATATATTAATCCGCCTTGCACTACCGACTTTGCCATAATGTTTCTGCCGGTGGAAAGCCTATATGCAGAAGTTGTGAAAAGACCGGGGTTGCTTGAGCATCTCCAGGAAAGATTCAGAATTATTGTAACAGGGCCTTCTACTATTGTTGCCTTTTTAAACAGCCTATCTATGGGTTTTAGGACATTGGCAATAGAAAAAAGATCGGGAGAAATATGGAACTTGCTTGGTGTAGTAAAAAGGGAGTTTACCAGTTTTGGAAATTTGCTTGATGCTACAAATAAGAAATTACAAGAAGCAAGCAATGTTATAGATAAAGCTACAAAGAAAACCCGAACCATAGAAAAAAGACTTAAAGACGTGGAAGAACTGCCTGAAGGGTATGATGTTGCTGCAGCAGCAAGGGATTCATCTGTTCTATAGGGGAAACCTTTGGTCTCCCGGGTGCAACGGTCTTCAATGGTTGTCACCTTGTATCGTTACTGTCATTCTGAGCAAAGCGAAGAATCTTTATATTGATAAGAATAAGATGCAACGAAAACACAAATTTTGTAGCGGCGGGGATCTGCTCCGCCTTCATAGGGGAAACCATTGGTCTCCCAGGTGCAACGGTTTTCAATGGTTGTCACCCTGTATCGTTACTGCTATTCTGAGCAAAGCGAAGAATCTTCGTATAAATTGTCTGTAAACGGAGGTGAAAAAATGTTAAAAAAACTGATAGAAGAATCCAAATACACAGTTGTCTTTACCGGCGCAGGTATGTCCACCGAAAGCGGCTTGCCGGATTTTCGATCTGCGGCTAAAGGCCTATGGAACATAAAAGATCCGATAAAATACGCCAGCGTTGATGCCCTATATAATAACAAAGATGAATTTGCCGGGTTTTATCGTATGCGTATAGAAAACCTATTGGAATACAAACCCCATAAAGGTCATTATATTTTGGCTGATTTAGAAAACAAGGGTAAAGTCAGAAGCATAATAACGCAGAATGTAGACGGTTATCATAAAGATGCCGGATCAAAAAACATAATAGAACTCCACGGTAATATTTACGAACTTTATTGTCTATCCTGCGGAGCCGTCTACCCCTGCGAAAGGTACATGAAGGAAGATGGAACAAAATGTGACTGCGGTGGATTCATAAGACCGTCAGTGGTGCTTTTCGGAGAGAGTTTGCCTTCGGATGCCATGGACAGAGCCTATGAAGATACAATGAAAGCGGATTTGTTCATAGTATTAGGTTCATCTTTATCCGTTTCTCCTGCCAATCAATATCCAATTATAGCGAAAAGGAATGGTGCAAAATTAGCTATAATAAATATGGAGCCGACGATGATGGACAGCTATTTTGACTTGGTTATAAACAATCAGAGTATTGGCGAATACTTAGCAAATATTTTTCAGTAGGGGAGTCCTCTTAAATCTTAAGTTGTTATATTAAATAGGAAAGGATAGGATAAAACATGAAAAAACTTTCTATAGAGGGTGTTCTGCCACCGATGATAACACCATTTAAAGAAAATGGAGATGTAGACTACGTAGCTTTTGAAAAGAATATAAAAAAGTGGAATGAGGATAAGCTTGCCGGGTACCTGGTCTTGGGATCAAATAGTGAAACGGCATATTTAGCAGAAGAAGAAAAAATAGAATTGATAAAAATTACAGTAGCAAATACCAAACCCGGCAGGCATATAATTGTAGGAAGCGGAATGGAATCTTTAAGAGAGACCGTAAGGTTTACAAATATTGCCGCAAAGCTTGGCGTTCATGCCGCTTTGGTACTTACACCATCCTATTATGGAGGCAAAATGACCCACGAAGCATTAGCCAACTTCTTCATCAAACTTGCAGATAACAGTGATATTCCTATACTAATATACAATGTGCCTAAATTCACTCATATTAATATAAAACCGGAAACAGTGGAAGTGCTTTCGAAACATCCCAATATCATAGGAATGAAGGATAGCCTCGGTGATGTACCCCAGCTTGCCACATTTAAAAGAATAGTACCGGAAGATTTTAACCTCATGGTTGGCACTGCATCAGCCTGGTTCCCGGCATTGACTTTGGGAATCAAAGCCGGCATACTGGCTTTGGCCAACTGCAATCCCAATGAATGTGCCAAGGTAAAGGAGAACTTTGATAACGGAAATTGGCAAGAAGCAAGGGAAATCTATCAAAGAGTTTTCCCCATCAATACCGCAGTAACTGGCACCTATGGAATTGCCGGATTGAAATATGCTTGTGATTTACAGGGATATAAAGGCGGAACTGTGCGAACACCGCTTTTACCTCTTAAAGAAGAAGAAAAACATAGCATAGAAGCTATTCTAAAAAAATCCGAAGTTATATAATAATAAAATGAAACTAAAAGGATAATAATATGAAATTAGCTTTAATACTTTTAGTACCTCTGCTTGGGACAGCCTTAGGTGCGGCCGGGGTATACTTTATGAAAGACGAAATGAATAAAAATTTGCAAAAATGGCTGCTTGGATTTGCCGGTGGTGTTATGGTGGCAGCTTCAGTATGGTCTCTTTTGATACCGTCTATTGAATTATCTAAGTATCCGGGATCCTTGTCAGTAATACCCGGTGCCGTTGGCTTTTTATTGGGAATGGGATTTTTGCTATTTTTGGATGAAACAATACCTCATTTACATGTAGGAGATGATGAACCGGAGGGAATGGAAAGCACCTTAAGAAACACTACTATGCTTATTATGGCAGTAACCCTGCATAACATACCGGAAGGTATGGCTGTAGGTGTCCTTTACGCGGGTTATATGGCCGGAAACTCAGGCATAGCTTATTCTGCCGCATTAACCTTAACAATTGGAATTGCAATACAAAATTTCCCCGAAGGGGCAATTATCTCCATGCCGCTTAAAAGCGAAGGACTTACAAAAAACAGATCCTTTGTTTATGGGATTATAAGTGGCGCTGTTGAACCTCTTGCGGCAGCCGTAACAATTTTTGCAACAAAAATTGTTGAGCCGCTTTTACCATATTTTCTATCTTTTGCCGCAGGAGCCATGATTTATGTAGTTATAGAAGAATTGATTCCCGAAACTGCATGCGGTGAACATTCAAATTTAGGTGTAATCGGGTTCGCTTTTGGTTTTACGTTGATGATGGTTTTGGACGTGGCTCTTGGGTAAATATCACATTTTCATTTGACTTTTTTCGCGTATATTTTATTTAACCCTGCACAAAATTTATATTAAGTCATAAAAAACGAAAGGAGTCCAAAATGAATAAAACAGTACTAATATTATTATTATCATTTTCAGTCTTTACATTAACATCATGCGGAAGTAAAGAAAATATTACAAAAGAAGAGGAAAAAAATATATCAATAAAAGAAGAATTACAGGAAATTGACAATATAATTGCTAAGCCAATAGGAACATCAACCATAGAAAGCTTAAACGAAGCAGAAAAAACAGCCATTGAAAAATCAATGGAATTTCTGGCAAGTGGAGATATAACTCTAAAACAAACAGTTACACCTATTGAGGCTCAAAAAATTTATATGAAGAAATTTCCGAATACACAGATATATAAAATAGAATTTGAGAAAAAGAAAGGTAAATTTATTTACGAAATAGAAGGATTTAAAGATAACAAGGAATACGAAATAAAAGTTGACCTGAAAACCGGTGAAATAATAGAGGAAAAGACAAAACTAAGCAGTGATAATCAAAAGAAATCGGAGCTTGCACTCGCAAATATAGAGAAAATAGATAAATTCGTTGGAAAGGCAATATCCGATGTAGGTGAAGGCACAACCCTAATGGAATGGACCTTAAAAATGAAAAACGGTATACCCGAAATAGAAATAGAGATGGTTAACAAGGGAATGAAAATAGAACAGGTATACAACATAGAAACAGAGGAATTATTGAAGATAAAAGATTGAATCAGATAAGATGGTTTTGACCTGGCATAATAGATTAAGCATAAAAAAGGCGGATAGGTTATCCGCCTTTTTTATGTATGTGGAACCTGTAAGTTCAGTGTTTTATAGAGGTTACTGTTCTGGCCGGGTATCAAGAAGATTTACACTTAACTAAAAACTGTTTAAGTGAAAGGTGTCATCCTGAGCAAGGCGAAGGATCTTAAAACTTTTCGGTAAACCTGTAACTAATAATTATATTCTAACATAAGGTGATTCAATGAAAATTTGCCCATACAGTGAGAATCATGATAATACATGCTATAGCAATTGTTTAAGACGTGCTTAAATGGTAAAATATAAAAAAGCATTTATTTAGCAAAACATAATTAACCAAAGGAGATAGAATGAAGAAAACTAAAAAAAGAAATATTCTATTATTAGTTATGGTACTTTTAACACTTATATGTGGGACAATCATATATATAAATAGTTCATTGACACCTTTGCCGGAGAATAAGCGGAATATAACAGCAACAGATATTAAAATGTTAATGGATTTTCCTGATAAAGCAAACAGGACACCGATTGTCAGAACATATACAAAAGAAGAATTTGATAGTTTTAAAGTTGCGAAGATGGATAAGCTCCGCAGATTAACAAGCGGTAACATCGAAGGAGATATCCCGGCTTTAGTATTGGATGATGGGATTGGGGTAATCAGATTTTCTTTTGAAAGAATCGATGAACAGGACATAGTATCAAGGGGAAAAATAGTGACCGACGAAATGCCGAATATAAGAATTGAAACACTGTATAGTCAGGAAGAACCTGTTGTAATTGATGATATATTGATGGCAAGCGAGGAAGCAGGGATATATTTATATGAGGTAAAAAGCCGACTTAAACAAGACAAAACATATCACCATGAAAATGATAGTTTTATTATGGAAGGGTTATTTATAAAGGTTCAATATAGTATTGATGGAAAAGAATACGTGTCGATTACTGCGATAAGCACTATCGAATATAAGTAAGACTATTTTAAATTGCATCAAAGGGGATGAATCATTGATAAGAAACAAAAACATGTTAAGAGCGTTTATATATGCAGGAATAATTGTAGCAGCAGCTCTTGGAAGCTATGCACAGGATATAGCATACATTTTAAATAGAAAAGTAGGGGTTCCTTTACTGGCAGGTTTAGGTTGTGTCACAGCGCACAGCCTTTTCCTTTTTATACGAACGCCTATATATGCGACGCTAAAACTAAGACAACCCTTTGGGAATACAGAACTTATAATCTATTTTACTGTAAACGCATTGACAGGCATTGCAATATCAGCATTTTCATTAATAGTGCTGATCGCATGGTTCGGATAAAGTTCATGTTTTGTTGAACCCATATTACAAAAAAACAACAAATACCGGTATTGAAACCTCCTACATAACTTAGGAGGTTTTATTTTACCCATGATTTGACAAGCCTTTCTGATATCATATAAGAAGGATATTTTGTAGTTTTATAGAAGTAAGATATTGTAATAAAAGTAAAATAGAATATAGATTTGGGTGAAAAAATGTATCAAATATTAGATAATCGCAGCCGTGGTAATGTGGGAGATTTTTTAAAGGGTGAAATAAAAAAAGATGCGAAATTATCAATAGTGTCGGCTTATTTCACAATTTTTGCTTACGGTGAATTGAAAAAGGAGCTTAACAAGATTAAAGAACTGAGGTTTCTTTTTGGTGAGCCCACCTTTCTTAAAAATGATGACAATAAAGAACTAAGAGAATTTAAAATCGAAAAAAAGGAGCGTGAGGATGCCTTATTTGGTACGGGCATTGAAATAAAATTAAAAAATAACCTCACGCAAAAAAGCATTGCAAAAGAATGCGCTGATTGGATAAGAGAAAAAGTTCAAATAAGGTCCCTGATAAAACCTGATTTCCTTCATGGGAAATCTTATATAATAAGCAATCCGGATAGCAATGATACAGCAGTTGTTGGCAGTTCAAACTTCACTGTCAGCGGATTAGGTATGAAACCTAATTCAAATATGGAATTAAATTTAGTTACTGAAAATACTAGTACAGTTAAAG
>JAAYKT010000192.1 GCA_012522255.1 Clostridiales bacterium | reverse complement strand
GGTAAGTTGTAAAATTAAGTGACGTAAGTAAATAAAATAGCAACTCATGGTAAATCCAATGTATAATGTTTAATAACCACAAAAAAACATTACAAAGGAGAGTTACCATGAGTCAAATAAATAATACAACAAAAAGTAAAAGATTTAAACACCTAACTTTAAGAGAAAGATATCAAATAGAGATTTTGTTAAAAGAAAAGCATACCCCTTTTGAAATAGCAAAAATTCTAGGTAAAGGTGTTAGAACAATAGAAAGAGAAATAAAAAAGGGTAAGGTCAAGCTTCTAAACAGTGACCTAACATATAGAGAAGAATACTGTGCCGATGCAGGTCAAAGGATATATGAAGAAAATGCCAGAAATAAAGGTCCTATGTTAAAAATAGGCAAGGATCATAAATTAGTAAAACATATAGAGAAAAAGATAATAAAAGATAAATTCTCGCCTGATGCTGTAATAGGCGAGATAAGAGAAAAAGGAATGAAATTCGAAGCCAATATAAGTACAAAAACATTATATAACTACATAGACCGTGGTGATGTATTTCTAAACCTGACAAATAAAGACCTGCCGACCAAAAGAGAAAAGAAAAAAAGGGGCTATAACAAGGTTAAAATAGCCCATAAAAACCTAAAAGGAACCAGCATAGAAGAAAGACCGGCAGAAGTAGAACTAAGAGAAGAATATGGGCACTGGGAGATGGATTGTGTAGTTGGTAAGCGTGAAGGCAAAGGGGCGGTATTACTGGTATTAAGCGAAAGAAGCATACGGGAAGAAATAATAATAAAGCTTCCAAGGAAAACACAAGAAGCAGTAGTGGCAGCTCTTGACAAGTTAGAAACAAGTCATAAAAAAGGATTCAGGGAGAAATTTAAAACAATAACAGTGGACAATGGAGCAGAATTCCTGGATCACAAAGGGATAGAAAGATCAAAAATAGGCGAAGGAGAAAACAGGGTAAAGGTATACTATGCCCATCCATACAGCTCATGGGAAAGAGGAACAAATGAGAACATAAATAAATTGATAAGACGGTTTATACCGAAAGGGACAAACATAGATGAAGTAAGCGAAGAGAGGATAAAATATATAGAAAATTGGATAAACAACTATCCTCGAAGGATATTTGGATATAAATCATCAAAAGAAATGGCGGCATAAAAAGGTAAACGGTATAAAGAAAGAAATATAAAAATTGTGGATTTGATGGAAAAATGCCTTTCAGTAAGTATTGCTAGGTTTTATCTCATGGACAAATATGTGGATTAATTGTGGAAAACACGTTTACCACAATTAAACACACAAATTTGCCCACAATCTAAAACAAGCAATACTAAACTTCCAGGCACTTTCCCACAAGCTCCACAATTACTATGACGACTATAATTATTTCATAAATTAATTATAAAATTTCCCTTATTAAAAAGTTAGCTAAGTAATTTTTGCTTGGGGCATCAGAAATACTAAAAATTTAAAGCCAAACAAGCATTATACACTTTTACCATATTTTAACCGTCAATTAATGTTGCAATTTTTATTTTCTGAAGCCCATTGCGATAGTAATTGACAATAGTAGGTATGGATAATATAATGTTGGATAATAATAATTAAATATATGTAATGACAATGAAGGGAAGA
The DNA here is from genome assembly GCA_012522255.1 of Clostridiales bacterium. Taxonomy (GTDB): domain Bacteria; phylum Bacillota; class Clostridia; order Lutisporales; family Lutisporaceae; genus JAAYKT01. The sequence continues at coordinate 1,527 of JAAYKT010000192.1, read as the reverse complement.
GTATATACGGTTTTTGGTTACAGAGAGCTGTCGATGGTGGAAATACAGCGGATATTCGTATAGAAAAACATCCCGGAGTTTTTGTCCGAAATCAAAAGAGAGTAGATACAGACGGATTCTTCCGTTACAGATTAAGCAGGCCGATACGGCAAATAGGGTGGTACCGCGAAATTAGACTTTCGTCCCTTTAACGGGGAATGAAGTCTTTTTATTTTTTGATAAAAATGAATATTTAAATCTATAGAAAATAGGGAGGTATTTATGAAAACAATTTATGTAAGGGAATTGTATAGGAACGCTGAGAATTATATGAATGGCCCTGTGCTTATAGCCGGGTGGATACGAACCTTAAGGGTTTCAAAAAACTTCGGATTTATAGAAATTAATGACGGAAGCTTTTTTAAAAATGTGCAAATAGTTTTTGATGAGGGGCTCAAAAACTTTAAAGAGATTTCAAAACTTAATATTAGTTCTGCAATTTATGTAGAAGGCAAGATTGTTGCTACACCTAATGCAAAACAACCTTTTGAAATCAAGGCAGAGAAAATAGTGTTAGAAGGGACTTCTACACCGGATTACCCATTGCAAAAAAAGAGACATACGTTAGAGTATTTAAGAAGCATAGCCCATCTAAGGCCAAGAAGCAATACTTTTTCTGCGGTGTTCAGGGTAAGGTCTCTGGCAGCCTTTGCTATTCATAAATTCTTTAATGAAAGAGGCTTTGTATATGCCCATACACCTATCATTACAGGAAGTGATGCAGAAGGTGCAGGAGAAATGTTTAGGGTTACAACGTTAGACTTAAAGAATATTCCGAAGGATGAAAAAGGGAATATTGATACGAAGAAAGATTTTTTTGGAAAGGAAACAAATCTGACAGTTAGTGGGCAACTTGAGGCGGAGAGCTTTGCTTTGGCCTTTAGGGACACTTATACATTCGGGCCGACCTTTAGGGCGGAAAACTCAAATACTGCAAGGCATGCTGCAGAATTTTGGATGATAGAGCCGGAAATTGCTTTTGCCGATTTAAATGATAATATGGAACTGACAGAAGATATGTTGAAATATGTAATCAATTATATATTGGAAAATGCGCCAGATGAGATGGAATTTTTCAACAAGTTTATGGATGAAACATTATGGGAGAGGCTGGAGAACATTGTTAATTCGGATTTTGCCCGAATAACATATACAGAGGCTGTAGATTTATTATTAGAATCCGGAAAAGATTTTGAGTATCCGGTAAAATGGGGTATAGACCTTCAAACGGAGCATGAAAGGTTTATTACAGAAGAAATATTTAAAAAACCTGTATTTGTGATAAATTATCCGAAAGAAATTAAAGCTTTTTATATGAGGCTGAACGATGATAATAAAACCGTTGCGGCAATGGATCTGCTGGTGCCCGGGGTTGGTGAAATTGTCGGCGGCAGCCAGAGGGAAGAAAGATATGATGTGTTGGAAAAAAGAATTGGAGAGATGGGGCTGAATAAAAAGGATTATTGGTGGTATATGGAGCTTCGCAAG
>JAAYKT010000191.1 GCA_012522255.1 Clostridiales bacterium | reverse complement strand
TGCAGAACTAAACCCTCCTTTTCAGTTTATCTAAATCCAGCACCTCAGAATATCCATGCTCTGCAAAAAGCTGCAAACCTAAAAGACCGAAAAATACATTGGTTTCTGCACCATTATCTCCCCAAAATGTTGTAAACACCTCTTTTATTCCTTTTTCTTTACAAGCTTCAAGTGCTGGGTTGGTAGCTGCTATTGTTTTATTATAATTTATGCAGTTGCCTGCCCATGTCCATGTGCCGCCTGCGAAAACAACATCATTTTCAAACCTATTATGCGCATTTATCATATCAATATAAGTTTTTTTGTCAACATTATAGTAATCCCAATAAACAAGCTGTACATTTTCGGGAACATTTTTAATTACATCTTCGGGAATTTTGCTTTCTAAATCATAATATCTCCCGGTTTTAGATGCCAACCTAAAATACATATCACTCCAAAACATTGGTTTTAGTTTATGAGCAGATGTAATTTCCAACACCTTGCCCAGATGCTCATTCATAATATCAAACCGTCTTCTAAACCCATTTTCGGTCAAATACTTCCCAAGCCCAAGGTCATGGGCTTCATCCATTCCGATATGAATTCTTTTGCTTCTGAAAGGGGCTGCTGCTGAGGTTATCATTTGCTCAATAAATTCATAAGTTTTTTTATTTCCTACCAACAATATATCATCAGTATCTTTGATGTTTTCAGCGTAGCTCCATTTTAAGGCTTGCTTTAAATGGGCAAGCGTTTGTATACATGGTATAATTTCTATGCCAAGCTTATCTGCATAATCATCGCATTCTTTTAGTTCGTTATAGGTGTATTTACCCCTCATATAGCCAAAGTATGGATTGCCTTCGATGGTATATGTATCCTCGGCATACAGCATAACCATATTAAGCCCCATTATAGACATTTTACGGAGTAAATTTTTAATACTATTTACTGTAAGCACTGCATTTCTTGATACATCAAACATACCTCCATTTAATGTAAATAATGGCTTTTCAACAATTTTAAATTCGGTTCTTTCGCGAAGCTGTTCTATAAACAAGCCTAATGCACGGAAAAAGTGAATTTTTTCATTGTAGCGTATTATGCCCTTGCCGCCTTTCAGCTCCACTTCAATATTGCCAAGCGTTTTTTCAATTGTTATTGGCGTTCCATCCTCAGATACCGTAAAGTTCAGTTCTTTTTGAATAATCTCAATCCCTGCTGTTAAACCTTTTGTGTTACCGTTAAAAAACAACTTCACTTTTTTACTCCCCCTTATAATATGAATTTGTATTGAAGAAATCACCGCTCCTATTATAGCATAAGTTTTGTAAAAAACAAGGGAGCGTTATATTTAAATATTCACTGCAGCTTGCATTGTACGAATTTATTCTTTTGCTGTCTATGAATGGGTTTTAGGTATATGGCTATTTGACTTTAGCAAGGAAACGTGTTAAAGTTTAATTTATAAAACTACCTTGGTTAAATTCAACAGCCATAGGAAGAGGGTCGATGGTACACAATGAAATGTTATAAATATGAAATGCACACGCACACTGCAGATGTCAGCCGCTGTGCCACCATAACAGCAGCAGAGCTTATAAGCCATTATAAAAGGCACGATTACAGCGGGGTATGTATTACAAATCATTTTTTTAATGGAAATACAACAATAAAGGCAGACCTTAGTTGGGACGACAAGGTTTCGCTTTTTGCCTCAGGTTATGAAATGGCAGCTAAGGAAGGCAAAAAATATGGTATAAATGTGTTCTTCGGGTGGGAATATAGTTATAGCGGCACTGACTTTTTAACATACAACTTAAGCATTCAATGGCTTAGAAAACATCCTGAGATTATGGATATGCACGTTAACGATTATTTGGATTTTGCGCGCAGTGAGGGTGGGTTTATTGTTCATGCACACCCTTTCAGGGAAGCTAATTATATACCTATGATAAGGTTATTTCCGCGCAAGGTTGATGGCGTTGAAGTAAATAATTCAAGCATGATTGATTTTGTCAATGATTTGGCAGATAAATATGCCGATAATTATGACCTGCTCAAAAGTGTTGGTTCTGATACTC
>JAAYKT010000190.1 GCA_012522255.1 Clostridiales bacterium | reverse complement strand
ATTTTATCCGGCTATGGTGTCGGCAGACTGACCGTTTCGGGCGATAACTGGACCTATGTCAATATAATGGACACAAAAGAGCGAAAAAGTTAAGAGGCAAAACAAGTCTTTTCAAAGGCAATAGGTGTATAAAAGTTAATAGCGGAGTGAATGCGGTTTCTGTTGTAAAAACCTTCGATATATTCAAACAAAGCAAGTCTGGCATGCTCAAATGTTTGATAATGACAAATATAAACCTCTTCTTTTTTAAGACAAGCGTGAAATGCCTCCATGGGAGCATTATCAAAAGGGCAGCCTTTTTTACTGTAAGATAATTTCATATTAAGATGCTTAACCGTCTTAATATAATCAGCAGAGGTATATTGAGAACCTCTATCGCTATGAATAATTACATTTTGGGGATGACCCTGATTCTTATATGCATTCTTTAATGCAGTGATAACAAGCATTTTATCCATTTTTCTATTGTAATGATAACCAACAATCTTACGTGTGCAGATATCCAAAACACAGGCAAGATAAGTCCAACCGTTCTTTATAGTATGGATATATGTAATATCAGTAAGCCATATATGATTAGGTTTAGAAGCTGAAAAGTTTTGATTTACAAGATTATCAAGCTTAATATCTTGCTGTTTTTGGCTATAATTTTTAAACTTTTTAATAGTAATAGACTTTATCCCAAGCTGTCTCATAAGCCTCAACACACGATTAACGCTGATTTTGGGATAACCGTTTTGCCTTAATATATGCGTAATTTTTACGCATCCATATCTACATTTACTGTTGTGGTATATCGTTAAAATCTTAGTTTTAAGCTTTTGATTTTCTATTTCAAGATTTGATTCTTTATGTGATATGTGATTGTAATAGGTGCTTCTGGCTACCTTCAGCACCCTGCATAAAAGCATTATATTATGTTGCTTTGATAACTTTTTAATGATTTTTATACGTTCTTTTATTCCTTTGTGAAGATAGCCATCGCTTTTTTTAAGATGATATTTTCCTCTTCTAATAATGCTAACTTTTTTTGCATCTTTTTTATCTCGGCCATTGTCATGGTTTCTGTTTCTGACACCTTTACTTCAGTATATTTTTTAATCCATTTATGCAAGGTAGATGAGCTCATTCCGTACTCACGGCATATTTCACTTGATGACTTACCTGAGTTATACAAGCTGACTATACTTTGCTTGAATTCCTCACTATATTTTCTATTTTCCATATGTGGACACTCCTTTTCTGTATTTTATATCATTCGCCTTTTTGTGTCCACTTTTTTAGTATATATCCAGCAACCAAAATAATGCCTTGCGCTCGCCTGTGAGTGAGAGGAATGCCCCTTGCTCTGTTTTGCCTATAGAAGCTGCTATTTCCGATCGGAAATAGGCAGTTGGGTTCTTGATCGTCTTGGCAACAAAGCCCTCGTAGTCTTCGCCTTCCGAGATTATATTTTTTATATCGCTTGCCAACACGACACCGAACTTGAAGCCAACAGCGCAGAGCATGGAACCAAGACCGGGAAAAGCACCTCGGTCGAGCCACACTTCATTAAGGCGAGCGGTAGTCCAATCTATGCAATCTTGCCAGTATCCGGGGATACAGTCCTTTAGTATATCTAAAGCCTTAAGGGTCTGAAGCAACACGCTTATGACAGCATCATGAGATACCTGCTCTGTGGCATATGAAAACTCCTCGAAATAATCATCTTCAGCAAAGACCGTAATAGACCGAATATCAAAGTCGGGGTGTGCCTCTGCAT
>JAAYKT010000189.1 GCA_012522255.1 Clostridiales bacterium | reverse complement strand
GTTGCACAGGTTAATAGTACCTCTATAGTTTATATCAAAAAAAGATCTTCTTTCTTCCTCAGTCTTGGGAACAAAATGGGCTTTCCCTGCTGCATGTAAAACAACATCAAAAACCTGTTCAAACTCCGGTACAGTATTAGCAATATCTATTTTATAGTCATCTATATCAGTGATACCCAGGGTATTTGTCTCATAATCCCGTTTAAGCAAAGGAGTCAGGTTAACCCCCAGAAAACCTGAAGCTCCGGTAAAAAGTAATTTCATCTTAGAAATAATATTCATATAGTTAAAAAGCTATCGACAATCCAAGTGAGAGATTAGTGAGTATATCTTCGTCATTTTGATATATGTCCCAGCCCATAATTGAAGCAAGTTTCAATTTAAAACTGACTGTTTTAGTCACCTTAAATTCATTGAGCAAGCCAATGGTTCCACAGACATTTGGACGGTCATAGAACAAATTATAAAACAACCCACCTCCTGCTATAACTTGTATATTCAAAGCCTTATATTGTGTCTTGAATAAACTGTTAATATCAAGTATTACTTGACCATCAATATAGAAGTATTTATGCTTAAAATTGTCACTAATATAATGAAAATACGGACCTTGGTAATTTATTGAAACAGCCAAGTAAGGTACTATCCATTTCCCCAAAGAAAGTTGGTAATATGGAGCAAAATTAGAAGACACATAATCTTCTTTCCTTATTCCTGAAACCTGAGTCCCAGCGTAGAAGTCGACAAAAAAAGTTCCTTTATGTTGAGATATTGTAGAAGTTTCATTTTGTGCAAACAAAGTAATTGAAACAAAAAAAAGATATGCTAATAAAATAATTCCTCGACGCATATTAGTTGATTTTATCCGGATATTTAACATTTAACTTTTCTAAAAAACTCTCTGCATTTACACCTGCTTTGTTAAGAATGTATTTAATGTAATCTTGAGGAATGTTCAGAGTTGGTTCTAACACATCTTTTGCTTTTTCTTTTGTAGTCTGCCCGTCCCTGATTAAAAAACTCAAATCTACGTGAGTGTCATTATAACCTAAAGTCTTAAGATAAAGAAACTGCCTTAAAGTGTCCACTTCACATCCAAAGCGTGAACTGTTTTTTGACCCTTCTGGAATTGCCCAATTAAGTTCTTTAAATAATACATTTTCTAAATCTTTTTCAATCCACCGAATATGCTTAAAGAATGGATGTATTATTGTAAGATTATGTTTCTTAATTAACTTGTTCTTCCAATGGGTAACCGTAAACTCTTTGTATTGCACTTTTAAGCAAAACAAATTAAAGGCTAAGAAAGGATTAAGTAATATTTGTTTCAAATACCCAAAAAACCAAGATAAGCGACCTCCCTTATTATTAATCTTCATGAGGTCCGTCTTATACTTTGCATCCATCTGCATATTTGTTCTCCCTCCAAAAACTAAGTGAACACCTTCTTTCACCGCCTCTTTTTCAACTAAAGTTTCATACCCAATACGTTCTCCAACATTTATAAACATTAAAGTTTCCGGAACGGGTCTTTTAATCCAGGAATTAAGATGATGTTTAATACATTTTTTTAAATAATTGTGTTCAATCCTTCTTAAATCTACATTAAGTATCTTACATGTATTCTCTATATTTTCATACACAATATCCGGTATGAAAAGATCATCAGAAAATACGGCTAACGGCCTTAACTTAAGAATCTTAACAACATACCACAAAAGGTAAGTACTATCACGTCCTCCCGAAAAGCCTACGACACAATCGTATTTTGAAGAATTGTTTAAAGCTAACGCCGGTTGTATATCTCTTTTTAATACATCTACACCGAGGTAATTAGTACTTCTAAAATTCCTACAATATTGGCATATACCCTCTTCATCAATTTGAATATTTAAATAAGAGATTGGAAGTAAACAAGAATTACAAGTAGTTGCCATACAACATCTTAATTATAAACTAATGTGTTCTATTATAGTTTGATATCCATATGCCGGAATCATATATTTATTATAAAATTCCATCCCTTTTTCACTCATTCGTTTACGTAATTCCGGGGAATTATATAATTTCAATAAATTTTCTTTAAATGAAGTGATATCACCGGCATACGACCATAGACCTGCTTCTGCTTGCTCAAGGTATTGTCCATAGTCTGTAACTCTATCTATTGAAGCAACAACCGGTACTCCCAAATTAAAGTAATCTAGTGTTTTACTGGGTATATTAGGAATAGCTAATTTCTCATTTAGAGAAATTAACCCAACATCACATACAGATAGTAATTCGTAATACTCTTCACGTGGCAAAAAATCAATAAAAATAATATTGGTTACACCTCTGATCTTTGCTTCATTTTTACAAAAGTCAACTTCCTGCCCTCTTCCTAACAATAGGAATATAATGTCTTTATACTCTTGACATGCCTCAGCTAAATTTATTATGTTTTCGGCTTTTTGTGCAATACTCATATTACCGCCATATATTGCAACAAAATTGTTATTCAAGTTGTATTTCTGCCGTATAGTATTATACGCTAACTTTATTTGTACGGGAAATTTACTATAGTGTAAAATATGAATGTTTTTTTCTACGGCCCAGGGATAATAGTGAAGAGTAAAATTTATATTGCCTTGTGATGGACTCCCAATAAAATCAACTGTTCGAATCATAAATGCTTCAAGCCACTTATAGTATCTGCAAATAATACTCTTCTCTTTAAAGAAACCCAATGAAACAGAATCTTGCCAGATGTATTCGCATAGCATAAGATATGCTTTAGCATTATAATACTTTTTCAACCTCTTTATAATCAAGCCCATTTCTGTTGGTATAGAAATGGCAATTATTAAATCAAATTTTACCTTCCTAAAAAAATCAAAAACGGCTTTGGGAAATTGATAAATCAATTTAATGTATGCAATCCCTTTTTGAATATTTGATGTGTTATTTGTTAATTGATCAGTTTTAAACCTAATAACATCTATTCCTGCTTCTTTTGATAAACCAACACTATCTCCCTTTCTAGCAGGGGTAACAACTTTAACGTTATGTCCCTGTTTGTCAAACTCTTTAATCAAATCTACAAAGACACCGTTTTGAGACAAATGTGGCAATGATATATAGAGAAATAGAATATTCATATTACTCACTCCAAACTACACGTTTAATATAGTCAGTATAAGAGATAATAAGCCGCACCACCTTATCGCTCACATTGGGCATGCTATAATCAGCAACTTGTCGGAAGTTGCGTTCAGTGCCTATCTTTTGGTATTGCAACTGCATCAGTCCTTGCAAAATCCGTTCAGGACACAGGCCCACCATCATAACCGATGCTTCTTCCATAGCCTCGGGACGTTCGTGAGCTTCACGGATGTTCAATGCGCGGAAGTTTAAGATAGAGCTTTCTTCACTTATGGTTCCGCTATCGGAAAGGACTGCAAAAGAGTTTATCTGCAACGCATTGTAATCAGTAAAACCCAGGGGTTTTAAAAATTGAACCAATGAGTTTACCGTCACCTTTTTTTCTTTCAGCATCTTTCGAGTACGTGGATGGGTGCTAACAATGACCGGATAGCCGTATTTTTCAGCAATAGTATTTAAGGTTTCAATCAGCCCTGTGAAGTTTTTTGGGTTGTTGATGTTTTCTTCCCTGTGGGCCGATACCACAAAGTACTCTCCTTTTTTAAGATTGAGCCTGTGCAGTATATCAGATTTCTCAATGGCCGGCAGGTACTTTGTCAACACCTCAAACATGGGGCTTCCGGTCTTAATAATTCTGTCGGCCGGCAAACCTTCACGCAGCAGGTATTCACGTGCAATACTACTGTATGTAAGATTGATATCTGCAATATGATCTACTATTTTACGATTGCTTTCTTCCGGCACCCGTTGGTCAAAACATCGGTTGCCCGCCTCCATGTGGAAAATAGGAATGTGGCGTTTCTTGGCGGCAATAGCACAAAGACAGGAATTAGTGTCACCCAGCACCAAAAAAGCATCCGGCTGCACCTGTTCCAACACCGGGTCAATTTTAATAAGGATTTGCCCTGCTGTTTCAGTAGCATTTTTACCTGCCGCTTCTAAAAAAAAATCAGGTTTACGAAGCCATAAATCTTCAAAGAATATTTCGTTTAACTCGTACTCATGATTCTGACCGGAACGCACCAACCTGTGGTCAATAACTTCCGATGTATCCAGCTTCTGCAATACACAGGCAAGACGAATAATCTCCGGCCGTGTACCGACTACGGTCATTACTTTTAATTTTTTCATATTTTTACTTTTTCAAAATACGTATCCGGATTGTTGGGGTCAAACGATTCATTGG
>JAAYKT010000188.1 GCA_012522255.1 Clostridiales bacterium | reverse complement strand
GGCAGGGATAGGAAGCAAGTTAATTATGCCTAAGTTTAAACTTAGGATTGCTGTTAAATCCAAAACATACAATAACCCATATTTTACCGTTTCGCTTATTATGACAAAAATTCCTACAACACCGGACACATCCTCAGCCGTTCCTCTTTTTGTTATCAGTTTGAATAAAAAGTCAAACATTGAGCCTGCAATGCTTATGGTAGTTTTTACTCCTTGAGTTATAGAAAAACTTTTTATTCTTAAAGCAGGCCTAATTCCTATTATTGCCCCTTCATTTATATCATCAACCATCGGTTTTATTGAAATTTCCTTGATTTCATTCTTTCTCTTGACGGTTAATAATATGGACTCACTTTCGCTGTTTTGAATAAGAGGCTTTACTTCATCCCATTCTTTTACATTGCTGTCATTAATCTTTAATATTTTATCGCCTTTCAATACTCCTGCATTATATGCAGGCTTATCTATAATCACTTCACTTATAATTGGTGATTGAATTATAACCAATGAAAAAATTAATACAGCTAACAAAAAGTTCATTAAAGGGCCAAAAAATATTACTGCCATTCTAACAGGCACAGATTTTTGACTAAAAGATTTATCATCAAAAGAGTCCCCGTCTTCTCCAGTAAGTTTGCAAAGACCGCCAATCGGCAACAGCCTGACAGAATATAATGTTTCACCTTTCTTCTTTCCAAATACTTTAGGGCCCATACCGATGGCAAATTCTTCAACTCTTATTCCGGAAAGTTTGGCAACAGCAAAATGACCGAATTCGTGTATGAGTACAATGACAACAAAGACTATTATCGTTGTAAATATATTTCCCAATGTCAATTTAAAACACACCTCTTTTTAATAAATCTTCTCCTTTTTCCCTGCCCCATTTGTCTATAAGCAGAACATCTTCAATTGTTTTTACCGCCACTATATTGTGCTTTTCCATTATTGAATATATCAACTTGTAAATATCGTTAAATTTAATCAGCCCCTGTAAAAAACTTTTAACCGCTATTTCATTTGCTGCATTTAAAACTACACATGTGCTGTCACCATACTCCAACGCATCATATGCAAGCCCGAGGCAAGTGAACTTTTTAAAATCAGGTTCGTAAAAACTGAGTTCTTTTATTTCTGATAATTTTAATTTTTCAAAGTCAGTTTTCTTTCTATTTGGATAAGTCATTGCGGATTGTATCGGTAGTATCATATCCGTGTAACCGAGTTGGGCAATTAGAGAGCCGTCAATATACTCAACCATGGAATGTATTATGCATTGTGGATGTATGCATACTTCTATTCTTTCCCGTGGCATATCAAATAACCATTTGGCTTCAATAACCTCGAGGCCCTTATTCATCATGGTAGCGGAATCAATTGTTATTTTTTTACCCATAGACCAGTTCGGATGTTTCAGGGCATCGGCAATAGTTACCCTTGTCAGTTCATCTATGGTTTTTTCTCTAAAGGGACCGCCTGATGCGGTAAGTATTATCTTGGATATTTCATTTTCTTCTTTTTCTATACATTGGAAAATAGCCGAATGTTCACTGTCTACGGGAATTATTTTTACATTTTTCTCTACGGCTTCTTTCATTATTATATTTCCTGCCGTAACCAAGGTTTCTTTATTTGCCAGCGCTAATTTTTTACCCTTCTTAATTGCGGCATAAGTAGGTAACAAGCCGGCTATACCTACAATAGCAGATATAACCAAATCCGTTTCTTCATATGTTGCTGCACGTATAAGACCCTCTTCGCCACATAGGATGGTTGTTTCCTCACCCGCAAGAAAATTTTTAAGGTCTTTATACTTATTTTTATCAGCAATTACAGTCAGTTCAGGTTTGAATTCTTTTACCTGTTCACAAAGTAATTCTATATTTGAGTTGGAAGTAAGTGCGGAAACCTTAAATATATCCTTTTTATTTCTTATTATATCCAAGGTTTGTTTACCTATAGAGCCCGTTGACCCCAAAATTGTTATATTTAACATTGTTCCTCCATATTTATAAAAACAATTTTACATAAAAGTAAACAGTAGGTGCCGTAAATAGTATACTGTCAAATCTGTCTAATATTCCTCCATGCCCGGGTAAAATACTGCCAAAGTCTTTTACTTTACAAAATCTTTTAATGGATGAAGCAAATAAGTCTCCAATTTGTCCTGTTATGCCGGATAAAACCCCAATGATTCCATAATGATATAGCGGAATATCGATACCGATTTTTTTAAACAGGATTCCTGCTATAATGCTGAAAACCGTGCTGCCAAAAATACCACCCAAGGACCCTTCCACGGTCTTTTTAGGGCTTATTTTAGGACACAGCTTATTTTTTCCAAAATAAACTCCTGAAAAATATGCAAAAGTATCAGATAGCCACGCCGTTAAAAATGGAAGCCAAACCATGGCTCTGCCATATAGCCCTTTATGTAAAAAAAGTATCATACTAAACATAAATGTTATGTGCACCAAGCCTAACATTGTTATAGAAATATCTAAAATACTTTTATCTTTTTTTACTACATCTAAAAATAATAGCAACATTACGATGAATAGCAAAATAGGAAACATTAGTATATAGCTTCTGTTAAACAATATTGCAATATGATATGATATCGTCCCTAAATAGCCTATAAGCAAATTAGGCTTATGTCCTATGTTTTTAAAAGCATTGTAGTATTCATATAAGCCTACAAACGTAATTAAAAGAATTAAAATTGTAAGAGGCATACCGCCTATACATAAAGACGCAATCATGAATGGAAGAGTTACAATTACGCTTATTATTCTTGTTTTTAGCATATTCTCCCTCCATCTTTCAGACTGCCAAACCGCCTGGATCTATTTTTATAATCTGATATAGCATCTGCAAAACACTCTTTTTTAAAGTCCGGCCAAAGGATATCCGTGAAGTACAATTCACTGTATATACTTTGCCAAATCAAAAAATTGCTTATCCTCTTTTCGCCGCCGGTTCTAATTATCAGATCAGGATCCTCGTCTCCCGCTGTATACAAATGTTTTGAAATCAATTCCTCATTAATGCTTTCTACATTTATATCCCCTAAAATCACTTTTTTGGTTATGTCTTTTAAAGCATTAACAAGCTCACCTCTTCCGCCATAGTTAAGGGCAATATTAAATTTGAGTCCCGTATTGTTCCTTGTCAATGAAATCGCTTTATTTATTTCATTTTTTGTTAGGCTTGGAATGTGTTCTATATCGCCAAGCATTTTGATTGTCACGTTGTTTTTATGTAATTCATCTATCTCTTTTCTTAAAAATTCTATGAGTAAATATTTAATTAAGTAATCCACTTCCTCTTTGGGTCTATTCCAGTTCTCTGTCGAAAAAGCATATACAGTCAATATTTTAATACCAATTTCATCGGAGTATTTGACTATTTCTTTTAAAGTTTCCACTCCTGCATTATGCCCCAGTGTTCTTGGTAATCCTTTACGTTTTGCCCATCTGCCATTACCATCCATTATTATGGCTACATGCCCGGGCATTTTATTATCCCTTTTTTCGTCCATTAAAGTATTCCTCCAACTAATTAGAAATAATATACTATTACTATTTTACTCTAAAACACACTAAAAAAAAACCCCTTCTGTTTTAAGGGGTTTTTATTTAAAACATGATACTGTTAAAAAAATCCTATCATCATCCTCTAAATGCTTTACAACAACAGGTTCATTGTTTTTTCTTTCTTCTATTTTAAAGCTTAAAGGGGTTTTTGATATCTCTACAATAAGTTGTTTATTACTGTCTTTTAAGAAATTTTCACGAACATAATTCAATTCATAACCTATTAAAGATTTATTATATACCATTGTCAATCATCATATCTCCATTATTTCTTTTTCTTTCATTTCTGTAATTGAGTCTATTTCCTGAGTGTGATTATCTGTAATTTTTTGCATGCTGTCTTCGGCCTTTTTCCAATCATCTTCTGCCAATATGCCATCTTTTTTCAACTTCTTCAAGCTGTCATTTGCATCTCTTCTTGTATTTCTTATTGCTATTTTGGCTTCTTCACCCATTTTTTTTATCAGTCTGACTAAATCCTTTCTTCTCTCCTCGGTAAGCTGGGGTATGGCAAGTCTTATTACTTTACCATCATTGGTAGGATTTATACTTAAATCTGATTTAAGTATCGCTTTTTCAATTAAAGTTATTGCTTTAATATCCCAAGGTTGAATCAATATCGTTCTCGGTTCAGGTGCTGAAATATTTGCTAATTGTTGTAATGGCGTTTCCGCACCATAATAATCTACAGTTATCCTGTCAAGCATTGCAGGATTAGCACGGCCTGCTCTTAAAGAGGCCAAGTCTTTCTTTAAAATGCTTATGGTCTTGCTCATTTTACCTTCTGAAGTTTTTTCTATATCGGTAATCAATTTTAATCCTCCTTTATTATTGTACCCACCAAATGTCCTTGCATTATTTTTAAAATATTATTAGGACTTTTTAAGTCAAATACTATAATAGGTATTCTATTATCCATACAAAGGGAAGCGGCTGTCGAATCCATAACACCGAGTCCTTCTTTAATCACATCTATATAAGACAGTTTATCATATTTCCTTGCATCTTTGTTAAGGACAGGATCGGAATCATAGACACCATCTACTTTTTTAGCTAACAGTATAACATCAGCCTCAATTTCAGCAGCTCTCAGCGCCGCTGTAGTATCAGTTGAAAAATAAGGATTACCGGTACCGGCTGCAAAAATCACTACCCTCCCCTTCTCTAAATGGCGCACGGCTCTTCTCCTGATATACGGCTCTGCTATTTGCCTCATTTCAATTGCAGTTTGAACCCTTGTTTCAACGCCGATTTTTTCTAATGCATCTTGAAATGCCAGTGAGTTTATTACTGTAGCCAGCATTCCCATATGGTCTGCCGTTGTTCTGTCCATAGTCTTGCTGCTTCTGCCTCTCCAGAAATTACCCCCGCCAATGACAACAGCAATTTGTACACCCATTTCCTTTAACATCTTTACCTTTTCTGCAATATTGGAGATCGTATCCTCGTCAATGCCCATTCTGTTATCCCCGGAAAGTGCCTCACCGCTTAATTTTAAAATTATTCTTTTATATTTTAAATTATCCACTGCATTACCTCCAACAAAGTTAAAATTTCTACATTTAATCAAAAAATCCTTCTTAATTTCAAAAAGAGAACACAAAGTGTCCTCTTTTTATTATAATATCAAATTATTTATTCATTTGGCTTAAAACTTCTTCTGCAAAATCATCCTGCCTTTTCGCTAAACCTTCACCCATTTCATATCTTGCAAATCTTCTTATGGAAATATTTTCGCCCAGCCGTGCAATCAAATCCATAAGCACATCCTTAACTGTTTTATCGGTATCCCTTATAAAAGGTTGTTCCAATAAACATATATCCTTATAGAATTTTTCTATTCTGCCTTCAACCATTCTGTCAATTATTTTTTCAGGCTTGCCTTCATTTATAGCTTGAGCCCTGTATATTTCTTTTTCTTTTTCGATTAAACCGCCATCAACCTCTTCCCGTCAAACGTATAAAGGGCTGGAAGCCGCTACTTGCATAGCCATATCTTTTACAAATAATCTAAAAATCTCATTCTTGGCAACAAAATCAGTTTCTGAATTCACTTCGATAAGAACACCTATTCGTCCTCCTCCATGTATATAGGACTCAACAATGCCCTCGGATGCTATACGCCCTGCTCTTTTTGCAGCTGCCGCTAAGCCTTTTTCCCTTAATATTTCTACGGCCTTTTCCATATCACCTTTTGTTTCAACCAAAGCTTTTTTGCAGTCCATCATGCCTGCGCCTGTTCTTTCCCTAAGCTCCTTTACTTCAGATGATCCAATCACTTTATCTCCTCCTAATATTAAAGGGTATGTCTATATTCTATCCATACCCTACTTGTTGTTTATTCTGTAAACTGTTCGCCTTGTCTTGCTTCAATAACAGCATTAGCCATTTTTGAGGTAAGAAGCTTCACAGCTCTAATTGCATCATCATTACCCGGTATTGGATAGTCAACTTCTTCCGGATCGCAATTTGTATCAACAATGGCAACTATCGGTATTCCTAAAATTTTGGCTTCCTGAATTGCTATTCTTTCCTTTCTGGGATCTACAATAAATATTGCCCCCGGTAATTCATCCATCATCTTAATACCTTTTAAGTTCTTTTCTAACTTTTCTTTTTCGGCTCTTAACCTGATAACCTCTTTTTTTGGCAAAACAGTGAAAGTGCCGTCTTCTTCCATTTTTTCTAATTCATTTAATCTGTCTATACTTTTCTTGATTGTCTTAAAATTAGTTAACATGCCACCAAGCCACCTTTGGTTAACATAAAACATGTCACATCTTGTAGCCTCAACCTCTATTGACTCTTGGGCTTGTTTTTTTGTACCGACGAAAAGTACACTGTTACCGGATTCCACAACTTTTTTAACGAAATTATAGGCTTCTTCAACTTTTTTTACTGTTTTTTGAAGGTCTATAATATAAATGCCGTTCCTCTCGGTAAAAATATATTCCGCCATCTTGGGGTTCCATCTTCTTGTTTGGTGCCCAAAATGAACACCTGCCTCCAACAATTGTTTCATTGATATTACTGACATTTTTAATACCTCCTGGTTTTTCCTCCATAACCTTCATCTTGATTAAAGACATATGCACACTCTAACCAATCCGTTTATGTGTGAATTTTTCACAATTTGTAGTATAGCATAGTTAAAAACTATTGGCAATAAAATATTATCAAATAATCATCTTGAGGGCAACCTACTGCTACTGTTCACACTATAGCTTATCAATAACTAAAGATTATTGTATTTGATGCGATTGCCAAGTTACAAGACTGATTGTTTGAGGAGAGAACTAATGTTTATTCATCATTATAGGCTTGCCTAATTATAGCTTTCTATACCAAAACTACTATTTATATTTTGATGGGTTTTATATTAATTCCCCACATTTTCATATAGAAATTTCATGTTTCAATTTAGTTTTTTTAGCTCTTCCGGTAGCTTTTCATTCAGTATTTTTATATGTGTTCCTTTCATTCCCAAGGATCTTGACTCCACTATGCCCGCACTTTCAAATTTTCTTAATGCATTGACTATTACCGATCTTGTTACGCCGGCCTTATCGGCTATTTTACTTGCAACCAAAAGGCCTTCATTTCCATCCAGTTCCCTAAAAATATGCTCTATTGCCTCTAATTCAGAGTAGGACAAAGTACCTATAGCCATTTGAACTACTGCCTTTTTACGAGCTTCTTCTTCTATTTCATCTTGTTTTTTACGAAGAATAGTCATTCCTACTACGGTAGCACAGTACTCTAACAACACAAGGTCTTCTTCTTCGAAAACTGTATCAAATTTCCCGATAATTATTGTTCCTAACCTTTCCCCACTTCCATACACGGGTACTATAGTAGTATATTTATAATCCATCTCACAAATCTTTTCATTAAATATCGTACAGTACTTATCCTCTTTTTCAATATTTGCCTGTGTTTCTGTCATAGAAAGAATATACTTGCTGCGTTCATCGGGAAACCTTTTTTCTGCCAGTATTTCATTTTTGAGTATGTCACATTCAATTGGCATGCATAATCCAAATCCCAATACCTTTCCTTTGTTATTGGTTATATAAACGTTGGCGTTCAATACATCGCTGATAATCTTGCATAATTCATTGAATGGAATAGTCTGATAATCGGACCTTTGCAAAACTTTGTTTACTTTCCTTATTCTACCCAATAAAGTCAAGCTCATTTGTACCCTCCTAATCTAAATAATGTATTTATTAATATCTTTATCTTTTATATCATCTCTGAGCATAGTTCTGACATAATCACAATCTATCACAAATTCTTTTTCTTTTGAATCTGATGCCATAAAGGATAGTTCTTCGAACAATTTTTCCATAACTGTATATAACCGCCTTGCCCCTATATCTTCGGATTCTTCATTCATAAATGCGGCTATCTCAGCTATTTCACATATAGCATCATCCTTGAATATTATATCTATCCCTTCTGTTTTTAAAAGCGCCTTATATTGTTTTGTTAAGGCATTTTTCGGCTTCATCAGTATTTCGATGAAATTATCCTTTGTCAGGCTCCCTAATTCAACTCTGACGGGAAATCTTCCTTGCAATTCGGGAATAAGGTCAGATACTTTAGAAATATGAAAAGCACCTGCTGCGATAAATAACATATGGTCTGTTTTGACAGGCCCATATTTTGTCATAACCGTACTGCCTTCCACTATAGGTAATATATCTCTTTGTACGCCTTCCCTGGAAACATCAGGACTATTCGAATACCCTTTCCCCACTATTTTATCTATTTCATCTATAAAAACAATTCCTCTGTCTTCAGCCCTTTTTACAGCTTCTTCAACAACTGTATCCATGTCTATCAGTTTCTGCGCTTCAATTTGAGTAAACATTTTAATGCCTTCCTCAATTGATACTTTTCTTTTCTTCAGCTTCTTGGGGAATACGTTACCAAACATATCCTGAAGGTTTATGCTCATCTGTTCAAATCCTATTCCGGAAAGCATATCAATTGTAGATGATGAACTATCTTCAATTTCCACTTCAATATAATGGTCTTTCAGCTCACCTCTTTTTATTTTTTCTTTGATATAATATCTGTTTGTCTTCATTTTTTCTTCTTCTTCAATGCTTTTTTCTTCATCTTCATCCTTTGAAGTATAATTAAACAACGCTTCTAAAGGATTTTGGGATTTTGACTTTTTCTTATTGGATGGGACTAATGCTTCGGTAACTCTCTCTAATGCCATGTCGTATGCTTTATCCTTTACATCCTCAATTTTCTCTGTTTTTACCATTCGTACCGATATTTCTATTATATCTCTGACTATGGAATCTACATCCCGTCCTACATATCCGACTTCTGTGAATTTGGTGGCCTCCACTTTAACAAAAGGTGCATTCACTAATTTTGCCAATCTCCGTGCTATCTCAGTTTTCCCAACACCTGTAGGGCCAATCATTAAGATGTTTTTAGGAGTTATTTCATTCTTGATTTCATCCGGCAGCAGGTTTCTTCTATATCTGTTTCTTAAAGCTACAGCTACGGATTTTTTTGCACCATCCTGGCCGATAATGTATTTATCCAATTCGTTTATGATTTCAATTGGTGTAAGCTCTATCATTATAGCCTCCTAAATCTCTTCGACAACAATATTGCTATTAGTATATACACAAATTGAAGAAGCAATTTTAAGTGATTCTTCAACAATTTCTTTTGGTGTCATATCGGTATTATAAAAAAGGGCTTTTGCCGCAGCTATGGCATAATTGCCTCCGGAACCAACCGCAATAACCCCTTCATCCGGTTCGATAACCTCACCGCTGCCTGAAACAACAAGCATTGTTTCACTATTAATTGCAATCAACATGGCTTCCAAATTTTTCAGTATTCTGTCTCTTCTCCAATCTTTGGCCAACTCAATTGCCGCTCTTTTTAAATTTCCTCCGTATTGCTCAAGCTTTTCTTCAAATTTTTCTGATAAGGTAAATGCATCTGATACGGATCCTGCAAAGCCTACTAGTACTTTACCGCCATGCAATTTCCTGATTTTGCGGGCAGTTGATTTTATTATGGTATTTTGTCCTAATGTAACCTGCCCGTCACCCGCTATAGCACCCTTTCCGTCTTTGAGAACAGCAACGATAGTTGTCCCATTAAACATAATAACCCTCCAAAGTCGTTCTAATATTTAAAAGTTTCACAATAATCAAAACCTTTTCTATGAAATCGTAACATAACAAATTTTCTTATTCAACTAAATGTACTTTTTAGCCAATATTTAATTGCATATCTGTTTCTGTCCTGTAGATTATCCATTATATCAGATTAATTGATTTGATTGCTGACATTAAAAGCGTTAAACAAACAACATGTGAACAGTTACCTTTATTTCTTTAAATATTATTTTCTTCTATAAAACTTTTTAAGTCTTCCAAAGCCTTTTTTGAATAATTTAAGTTTTTTTCTTTTTTTGATTTAAATCGTATTTGAATTTCTTCCAATATGCCATAATTTATATTCATTGGTTGGAAATTTTTCTTGTTTCTCTCAGTTATATAGGCACATAGACTGCCATGGGCAGTAGTTTTTGGGAAAACAACGGGTGATATTCCTTTAACCATACGTGCCATGTTTAAGCCTGCAATTATTCCGGAAGATGCAGATTCTACATAACCCTCCACACCTGTGATTTGTCCTGCAAAAAAAAGCTTTTTATCTTCTATAGTTTGCAAAGTCGCTTCCAAAACTTTGGGTGAATTAATAAATGTGTTCTTATGCATAACACCGTATCTTACAAATTCAGCATCTTTTAGCCCCGGTATCATTGTAAAAACCCTTTTTTGTTCATCCCATTTCAGATTTGTTTGAAATCCTACCATATTATAAAGCGTACCTTCTTTATTATCCTGTCTTAACTGCACCACTGCAAAAGGTTCTTTATCGGTCTTGGGATTAATTATACCTTTTGGTTTTAAGGGTCCGAATAGCAAAGTTTTAGGCCCCCTGCCTGCCATTACCTCAACAGGTATGCAACCTTCAAATACAATTTCTTTTTCAAAGGTTTTTAAAGGAACCCTTTGGGCTTTTATTAATTCATTATAAAAAATTCTATATTCATCTTCCGTAAAAGGGCAATTAATATAGTCACTTTCGCCTTTGCCATATCTGGAAGCTTTAAAAGCAACATTCATATCAATGGAATCATAGGTGAGTATTGGGGATGCCGCATCATAGAAGTATAAATAATCATTTCCCAAATGTTCCTTAACACTTGTTGACAAACTATCTGAGGTTAAAGGCCCCGTTGCTATAATAACATATTCATCTTTTGGAATTTTAGTTACTTCTTCCCTTATAACTTGGATATTGGGGTTGGATTTTATGCCGTTTGTTATATCACGTGCAAAGTTTTCTCTGTCCACCGCAAGAGCACCGCCTGCAGGTATGGCGTTTTTGTCTGCATATTTCATAACCTGGGACCCAAGAAGACGCATTTCTTCTTTTAGCAGTCCCACAGCATTTTCCAAACTGTTTGACCTGAGGGAATTACTGCATACCAATTCTGCGAAACTTGATGTGTGATGGGCAGGTGTCATCTTTATAGGTCTCATTTCATAAAGTTCAACTTTAATACCTGCTTTGGCAACCTGCCAGGCTGCTTCACACCCCGCCAAGCCGGCACCGATTACTTTTACTACAGCCAATGTACACACCTACTTATTTTCTATTATTCTTTCAAAATCGCATTCTTCATTTATGCATTTATAATTTACTTTTTTACCCTTATATTTTTTCAAGAGTATACCACCGCACTTAGGACATTTTTCTTTAACCGGTTCATCCCATGTCACAAAGTCGCATTTGGGATAATTACTGCAGCCATAAAACTTTCTACCTTTTTTTGTTTTTCTTATGATTAATTCACCATTGTTGCATTTTGGACATTTGACTCCGGTGCTTTTTAATATGGCTTTTGTGTTTTTACATTCGGGAAATCCAGGACACGCCAGAAACTTGCCGAATCTCCCCATTTTAATGACCATGTTTGTGCCGCAAAGCTCACAAATCTCATCACTTACTTCGTCTTCAATCTTTATCTTGCTAATTTTTTGTTCAGCTTCCTTTAAGATTTCTTCAAAAGGCAAATAGAATTTTCGGATTAAATCAACCCATTCTTTTTCGCCTTCCGCTATATTATCCAATTCGTTTTCCATATCAGCAGTAAATTTTACATTAATAATATCACCGAAATGTTCAGTTAAAAGTTCCGTAACCTTTTCTCCAAGTTCAGTCGGTACCAAAAATCTTTTTTCTCTTACTATATATCCTCTTGCCAAGACAGTGGAGATAGTCGGCGCATAGGTACTTGGCCTGCCAATACCTTGCTCCTCAAGAGTTTTGACTAAAGTTGCTTCCGTATATCTTATAGGTGGTTCGGTAAAATGTTGAGAAGGTAAAAGCTCCTTAAGTTTCAATATCTCACCTTCCTTAACTTCAGGAAGCAGTATGTTTTCTTCTTTTTCTTCCTTTTCTTCTTTATATACAGATAAAAATCCGGAAAATTTTAACACACTACCCGAGGCTTTAAAACTATAATCGCCGGCCTTAATATCAACATTAATGGTATCATAAAGAGCCGGCTGCATCTGACTGGCTATAAATCTGTTCCATATCAATCTATACAATTTCAATTGATCTTTTGTTAAAGAATTTTCAATCAGATCCGGATATCTTTCCGCAGATGTAGGCCTTATTCCTTCATGAGCATCCTGAACTTTTTTCCCTGACTTTCCTTGAAAACCTCTTTTATAAAATTTCTCCCCGTATTTTTTTAGTATAACTTTTTTAGCATCGTTTTTCGCTTCTTCAGATATTCTTATGGAATCTGTTCTTATATAGCTTATTAATCCTACGTTGCCTTCGCCTTTTATATTGATACCTTCATATAACTGCTGGGCAACAACCATTGTCTTTTTTGTTGAAAACCCAAGTTTTTTATAGGCATCTATTTGCATGTTGCTTGTAGTGAAAGGCATGGGTGAATTCTTTTTCTTTTCACCTTTTTTAACTTTAGTTACTGTATATTCTTCGTCCTTCAAACCCTTAAGTATGATTTGCATTTCTTCGTTGCTGTTTATTTCCAATCTTTTATCATTTTTACCATAGAATTTTGCTTCTATTAAGGTTTTGCTTTTATTTGCAAAAAGTTTTGCAATCAAATTCCAGTATTCTTTTGGTACGAAATTTTTTATTTCATTCTCTCTGTCGCATATCAGTTTGACTGCCACTGACTGCACCCTGCCGGCGCTTAACCCCTTTTTAACCTTCTTCCACAAAAGCGGACTTATTTTGTATCCCACCAGCCTATCTAAAATTCTTCGGGCTTGTTGTGCATTAACCAGATCCATATCTATTTTTCTTGGATTTTTTATGGCATTTTGTACAGCTGTTTTAGTTATTTCATTAAATTCAATTCTGCAGACTTCATCTTCTTTTATATTTAATGGTTCCAACAAATGCCAGGAAATGGCTTCCCCTTCTCTATCTGGGTCAGTTGCCAACAAAACCTTATCACTGTTTTTTGCCTCTTTCTTTAGCTTATCCAATATCTGGCCTTTACCGCGAATAGTTATATATTTTGGCTCAAAACTATTATCGGTATCAATACCAAGGCGGCTTTTAGGCAAATCTCTAATGTGTCCCATAGTTGCTTCAACCTTATAT
>JAAYKT010000187.1 GCA_012522255.1 Clostridiales bacterium | reverse complement strand
GCGATCTACATCATATTCTGATGTTTCATCGTAATTCCCCAAAACCAATAGGTGAGGTTTGTTTTCCAGAGCCGTATCCCACTCCTTGCGATCAAAGTATGTGCGTAACACTTCCATGTTTTGATTAAGCGATACGATCAAAAGATCGGCCAGATTAAGCGTCTTGATAGACAGTTCACCATATCCGGCGTTTATATCAAGTATTACGTATTCATACGCTTCACGTGCACAGTTAACTATGTAGCTTATTTGCTCTAGCATCAATTCGCGGACTTGCCCATCCCTCTTTATAGTTCCTGGCAGTAGCTCCAATCTATCAGGTACAAGGATATCGGCATAGTCCTTAAAATTGCTCGCACTCAGCTGGTTTGTCTTTGCCAGCTTCATCATTGCATCGATACCGGATTCATCAAATATATTAGCAATCTCCGTATTATCCGAATCACCCAGAAAAGCATTTTCAAGATTACTTTTGTTTATCATATTGTGCATCATCAGTATCTTAAATGTTCTTGTAACAGCCATACGCGTTGCTATTGCAATTGCATTTGATGTGTTACAGGTTTGTCCATGAAAGGGGCTCCAAACGCCTATAAGCAATGATTTCATCTGCTTTTACCTCCTGAAGTATCAACAAGGTCTTGTTGCTGAGTGTTTTGTGCTGCAGGAGCTGATACGCCAGGGGAATCAGTTTTGATTTGCTGATCAGCTATTTTCTCAGGCACATAGTTAACTTCTGAAGCTGGCTGACTTTCATCAAGATATAGTAACGATTCTATATGACCCATACCGGCAGACTGCTCTGCAATAGCGTGGTTTATTAGGTGTCTTTCGTTTGTTGTTACCTTAATTATTGCTTTGTTATCTATCAGCTGAGTTACCTGTTTTTTGGACAGAACAGTAAATGTATCTCCGTTTGACCTTACAAGCTCAATATCAATCCAATCACCAGCTTTAACTGTATTTGCCACAAGATAACCCTGTAATGCATAATCCTTAAGCCTGTCTTCTGGATCATAAAGATTGTTCGGGGAAATTAACATAGAATCAGTCAGTATAGAATTTGCATCGATAACAGAAGCAGCTCGCTTACCCTCGATCATGTTGACATCTATAAGCGAATTTAAAGGTATGTCCGCAATCGGCCTGTCCTTTAGTTCAAAATACTCTGGCTTTAATTCATCACCCTTGCCAACGCCTTGTATGGCGATTAACACCTTTGTCATTTTAGGCGTTTCTGGTTGCTGCACCGGCAGACTTACGTCCTGGATCCTACCGGTGTTTAATAGATGGTTATAAAGAAAATAGCCGCCAACTGAAAGTAGCCCTGCTACAATGAAACCAAACATAAATATTAGAAATTGCTGTTTACCTCTGCTCACAATGCCCCCTCCTTATGAGAAACGCAATAATATTTTTATATTTATAAAGGATGCAAAAGGTGATATACTTTATATGGCTTGTCCAGCTATGTTGTCAGCAGCTCCGGTTAAGCCGGTGGTGTAAGGGGTGGTTCTTATCGCCCCTTTGCATCCTTTATTAGCTTTCTTCCTGTGCCATTTCAGTGTAATTTCCCGGTATGAAATTATCCAATGCTTTAATGACAATCTCATACTCATCCATATTTTCCTTAGCCGCCATAATTTTGAGCGCTACGTTTTGATCCTTGCGAATATAAAACGTTTTCCTGATAAGGCTTTTGAAATCCGCATGTTTTGCATGGTTGCTCATTTTATTGCACATCACCACCTAACTGTATGGCACATTATAATTTTATCATATATTGTTAAATTAATCAACGTTAAAACATAAAAACGTCTTATATATTGTTTAGTTCTTTGCCTAAATAATCCCTTACTGCTATATATATCTTTATAAAAAACTCTGAAACTGTATCACCAAAAACAGGGAATAGGTCATACCCCACCCATCTGAGTATAAAATACAATACAATAAGCATTGGAACACCTTTAAAGATGATAAATTTTATAAATTTAAAAAAATTAAGTGCAGCAGAAAAAATTAGTGTTTCTTGTGTATCAGAAGTTTCATTATTGGTATGTGAAGCATCATTATTCACCGTATTATTTATAATATCAACGGCCTCAACGACTGCAGATTCGGATTTTACGGATTCTGTTTCAAGGCTGCTTACTATCTGTCTTTCTAAGCATACTTTTGACATAAGTATTGGTTTACGCTTCAGGGCTTTCATTTGTAACTCCTTTTTTGACTCCTAATGACGGTATAATATTGTTTAATGAAAATTTCTTTGTCATGCTAGGTAATACCCCGTTCAGAATTGACAGTTGAGCCTGATGGGCCTCTTGGTTTTTTTGCAAAGGCTGTGGGTTAAAAGAAAACATGTAGCAGGGCAATTCAGCCATGTTGTTTTTTATAAACCGAAAGGCTTGAAGATCACAAAAGCTGAAAATATACTTGTTCTTTTCAGGCCTGTCCATGTT
>JAAYKT010000022.1 GCA_012522255.1 Clostridiales bacterium | reverse complement strand
CTGAAATGACAGAGCTGCATCCACTTCAGCCGGAAGAGACGGTTCAAGGTATTTTGGAAATAATACATAAAACGGATTTGATGATGAGAGAAATATCCGGCATGGACAGATTTTCTTTTCAGCCGGGAGGCGGAAGCCAGGCAGCTTTTACCATGGCATCAATAGTGAACAACTATCATAGATATCAAACAACACAGAAGGACCGTCCCCCAGTGTCGGAAAGGGATGAGATAATCACAACCATATACTCTCATCCTTCAGATGCGGCGGCACCTGCGGTAAAAGGATACAAAATAGTGTATATTCATCCCGACAAAGACGGATATCCTGATTTTGAAGCATTCAAAGAAGCAGTAAGCAAGAGGACGGCTGCCTTTATAGTGGCTAATCCGGAAGATACGGGCGTGTATAATCCAAGGATAAAAGAATTTACCGAGTTGGTACATAAATTTGGAGGTCTTTGCGGATACGACCAGGCAAACGCCAACGGCCTTTTGGGCATAACGAGAGCTAAGGAAGCGGGTTTTGACATGTGTTTTTTCAATTTGCATAAAACCTTTTCAACCCCTCATGGTTGTGGCGGCCCGGCAGTGGGAGCCATAGGGGTCACCAAGGAACTGGAAAAGTATTTGCCAGGTCCTCTCATTGATTATGACGGCAAAAGTTACTTTTTGAATTACGATATTACGAAGCTTCCTTACAGCATAGGTAAAGTCAGATCCTTCAGCGGTGTTGCCCAGGTAATCATGAAAACCTATGCATGGATAATGTCCTTGGGTGCTGAGGGACTTTACGAGGTAGCAAAAATTGCTGTTTTGAACAACAATTATTTATTTAAAAAGCTTATGGAATCAGAGTGCGTTGATGCACCTTATATAAAAGGGAAACAAAGGATTGAGCAGGTAAGATATACTTTGAAAAAGCTGACGGAAGACACAGGTATAACAACGGGCGATATACAAAGAAGGATGATGGATTTCGGTATGCACTATTGGACCAGTCACCACCCATATTATGTACCGGAGCCTGCGACATTGGAACCGACAGAGACACCATCCAAAGCGGACTTGGATGAGTATATAGAAACGTTGAAACATATATTCAGGGAAGCTTATGAAAATCCTGAAATAATTAGAACGGCACCTCACAGGAGTGTCTGTCATCAGGTGGATGAATCGGGTATGGATGATCCGGATAAATGGGCTATCACCTGGAGAAGTTATTTGAAGAAATATAAAGAAATGTAGATTTTTATATAGGTTAACAGTTATTATCAGTAAAAGGATGCAAACTATGCTATCGGCACCATGTATTGGGGATGAACATTATGAAAAAATTAGGTTTTATTATAAATCCCATCGCAGGGATGGGCGGGAGTGTGGGGCTTAAGGGCACAGACGGGGTTTTTAAAAAGGCTTTGGAACTTGGAGCCGTGCCCGGAGCCCCCGATAGGGCAAGAAAAGCCCTGATGGAGCTTAAGGATATAAAAGAAAACATAGAGGTATTGACATGCAGCGGCAACATGGGCAGTGATATTGCCCTTAATCTTGGATTTAAAACAAGGACGGTTTATAAACAAAAAGAAGACATAAGCAAAGATAGGGATACCATAGCCGCGGCAAAAGCCATGATGGATGAAAAGGCGGATTTGATTCTTTTCGCCGGAGGCGACGGGACTGCAAGGGACATATATAACGCTACAGGCGATGGAGTTCCTGTGGTTGGGATACCGGCAGGGGTAAAAATTCACTCACCAATATATGCACAAAACCCGAAAAAAGCCGGGGAGTTGGCAAAACTGTTTTTGACGGGAAAAATAACAAGAACGGAAGAAGCAGAAGTATTAGATATAGATGAGAATGCATTCAGGACAGGCAAAGTTGTAACAAACTTATGCGGATATCTAAAAGTGCCTTACGAAAGGAAATATACCCAAAGCAGTAAAACCGGATCCCCCATAAGTGAAAAAGCCAATCAAAACACGATTTCCTTTGAAATAATTGATAATATGGAAAAGGATGTTTTTTATATAATCGGACCCGGAACTACAACAAGGCCAATAATGGATAACCTGAACCTCCCAAATACCTTGCTGGGAGTGGATGTAATATTGAATAAAAAACTTATTGTATCCGATGCTGCGGAAAAGGATTTACTCGGCATAACGAAATGCAACAAAACCAAGTTGGTAATTACCCCCATCGGTGGGCAAGGATATCTTTTTGGGAGAGGCAATCAGCAAATAAGTCCAGAAGTTTTAAGAAATTTGGGAAAGGAAAATATAATAGTAGCAGCTACAAAACAAAAAATCAGCGAACTTCACGGCAAACCTTTTTTGGTAGATACGGGAGAAGACAGCGTTGATGATATGTTAGGCGGGTATATAAGGGTAATAACCGGGTATAAGGAATCCATGATTTATCGTATAGATCATTGAAGCTTGTTATTCGATGTTATAATTCATACATTGAATAAATTTGTATTTCTATGTTAAATATCAACAGTAATTGATAAAGATATGTGACAAACAATCAAATTTTATATAAAATAAAAATATGAAAAAATTTTGGAGGTGCACATAAGATGCAAGAAAAAGGCAGTATTTCTATTCATGCGGAGAATATTTTTCCCATTATAAAAAAATGGCTTTATTCGGATAAGGACATTTTTGTTAGAGAGTTAATCAGTAACGGGGTAGATGCCATTAATAAGTTAAAAAGACTGATTTCCATCGGTGAGGCTGAAGGTGTGGACGGTGAAAAATATGAAGTGACAGTGAGTTTTAACAGTGATGATAAAACACTAAGGTTTACAGACAACGGTATAGGTATGACCGCCGAGGAAGTAAAAAAATACATCAATCAGGTTGCCTATTCCGGTGCGGAAGAGTTTTTAGAAAAATATAAGGATAAAGCAGGGGAAGATGCCGATATCATCGGGCATTTCGGTTTGGGCTTTTACTCCGCATTTATGGTGTCAAAAAAGGTTGAGATAGATACATTGTCCTGGCAGCCTGATGCAAAGGCGGTTAAATGGGTTAGTGAAGAAGGTACGGAATTTGAGCTGACCGCATCTGATAAGGATGCGAGAGGCACTGTTATTACATTATACTTGGATGAAGAAAGCGAAGAGTTTTTAAGTGAATATAAGCTGAGGGATATAATCGAAAAGCATTGCGCTTTCCTTCCCGTTGAGATTTATCTTGAAAGTGAGAAAGAGGACACAAAAGATGATGAGAAAAAAGAAAGGAAACCTCTAAACGATGTAAAACCGTTGTGGATGAAAAACCCCAAGGATTGCACGGAGGAAGAGTATAAGGAGTTTTATAGGAAAGTATTTAATGATTTTAATGAACCTCTTTTTTGGATTCATTTATCCGTTGACTATCCCTTTAATCTAAAGGGTATACTATATTTCCCCAAACTTCGTCATGAGTATGAGATTAACGAAGGTCAGATAAAGCTTTATAATAATCAGGTATTTGTTGCGGATAATATAAAAGAAATAATACCGGAATTTCTCATGCTGCTCAAAGGAACTATTGACTGTGCCGATCTGCCATTGAATGTGTCCAGAAGCTTCTTGCAAAAAGACAGCAATGTTATAAAGTTATCCAGACATATAACAAAAAAAGTTGCGGATAAACTTACAGAGTTGTTTAATAAGGAAAGAGATAAATACGAGGGGTTTTGGAAGGACATCAGTCCCTTTATCAAATACGGCTCTATAAAAGACAGGAATTTTTATGATAAGGTCAAGGACATTCTAATCTATAAGTCCATAAACGATAATTATCTGACTTTAAATGAGTATTTTGAGAAGGTTGGCGGAAAAAAAGAAGGGGAAAGCGCCGAGAATAAAGTATTTTATGCAAATGATGAAAAACAACAGGCTCAGTATATTAAACTATTTAAAGAACAAGGGCTGGAAGCCGTTATATTGGACTCAATGATAGATAATCATTTTATAAGCTATTTGGAAATGTATGATGGCAGTATAAAGTTTTTTAGGATAGATTCGGATTTGTCTGATGATTTGAAAGGTGACAGCCCGGATGAGAAGGATGATAAAGAAAATGATGAAAAGCTTATAGAAGCTGTCAAGAAGGCGCTGGATATGGAAAAGCTTCAAATTAAGGCGGAGAGTTTGAAAATGACTGAACCCCAAGCGGTGCTTTTGATGCCGGAACATGCAAGGCGTATGCAGGAAATGAGCACTGTATTCGGTGGAGAAGATATGTCGGCTATGTTTAAAGGCGAGGAAACTTTGGTACTAAATAAAGCTAACGGACTTGTGAAAAGGCTTGTTGATATAGCGGAAAATGATGAGAAAAAAG
Source organism: Clostridiales bacterium (assembly GCA_012522255.1). GTDB lineage: Bacteria > Bacillota > Clostridia > Lutisporales > Lutisporaceae > JAAYKT01. The sequence continues at coordinate 2,333 of JAAYKT010000022.1, read as the reverse complement.
AAGAGTTTGATTTGATTTGCAAACATATATATGACCTTGCACTTATGGGAAGCAGAGGTATGGAAGCGGATAAACTTGAAGGGTTCCTAAAAAGAAGCGGCGAAATATTGGAACGTCTCGCCGGCTTATAAGAGAACCAGGGGGACGGTTCTAAGAGAACCAGGGGGACGGTTCTCCTGGTCTCTTTCAGAAAATATGGAGTTGATTGTTTGCCGGAACATAAGGAAATTTTTAAAACATTTGAATATCATTTGTTGAACGATGAAAAGCCCTCAGAGTTTTTTAATATTGAAATAAAAAAGGAATATTTTAATGATTATCCCTTTAACATGCTTAAAAAATTAAAAGAAATACCTCAATCTGAAAAACATCATCCCGAGGGTAATGTATGGAATCATACTATGATGGTAATTGACGAAGCGGCTTTATGTAAGGGCGAAAGTGAAGAGCCGAGGGCTTTTATGTGGGCGGCGCTTTTGCATGATATAGGGAAAGCACCGGCAACAAAATTGAAAAAAGGAAGAATTGTGGCCTATGATCATGACAAAATAGGTGCAGTTATGGCAATAGATTTTTTAAAAGCTCTTTCAGATGAAAATAGTTTTATAAAAAAAGTATCAGAGTTAGTCCGCTGGCATATGCAAATTTTATTCGTAGTTAAAGAACTGCCTTTTGCGGAGATAAATAAAATGAAGAGTAGAGTCTCTTATAAAGAAATAGCATTATTGGGACTGTGTGACAGATTGGGACGAGGAGAACTATCCCCGGAGAAAATTCGAGAAGAAAAAGAAACAATCAAGCACTTTATAAAGAAATGTGAAAGGCCGGAGATATTATTCCGAACGACAGTGAAGAATCTTCGATGAGCTTTAATCCCGGAACGGATCAAGATCCTTGACAAGCCTCAGGATGACTATATCAAATCATTTGACCCTATCGGAGCGTGTCATTCTGAACGACAGTGAAGAATCTTCTTACTATAATCAACACAATGAGCAGACAATTATTGAAATATAATGGGAGGGCGGACATGCTATATATAAAAAATGAATCCAACAATCCTTATTATAATTTGGCAATGGAAGAGTATCTTTTTAACCTTGGCGACAAAGAAGACTACCTATTGTTGTGGATAAACGAGCCCACCATCGTTGTTGGTAAACATCAAAATACAATAGAGGAAATAAACGCTGATTATGTAAGGGAAAAACACATAAATGTGGTGAGAAGAATAACCGGGGGCGGTGCCGTATACCATGATTTAGGGAATCTTAATTATTCTTTGATAATTAAAAATGATTACAAAGGTGATTATGATTTTGGGAAATTCACCATGCCCATTGTAAAGGCGTTGGACAAATTGGGAGTAAAAGCAGAGCAGTCCGGGAGAAATGATATCACCATAGATGGCAAAAAATTTTCAGGCAACGCCCAGTTTATATCCAAAGGCAAACTCCTGCACCACGGCACTTTACTTTTTGATTCTCATATGGAGAAATTGGTAAAAGCCCTGAAGGTTTCCGAAGACAAAATCGCTTCCAAGGGTATTAAATCTGTGAGAAGCAGGGTTACCAATATTAAGGATTATCTTAAAGATGACATTAGCATCATGAAATTTAAGGAATTGTTGCTTCAATATATGTTCGATGAAGATATGGACTTAAGAATAGGGCAATTATCCGAATTAGATTTAGCAGCTATTGAAAGCCTTAAGATTGATAAATATTTGACCTGGGACTGGAACTACGGACAATCGCCTGAGTTTAACATTAGAAAATCTAAAAAGTTCGAGAGCGGTAAAGTGGAAGCTCTTATAAATGTTAAAAGCGGTATAATAGAAAATGTCAAGTTTTACGGAGACTTTTTTGCCAAAGGCGATATAACGGATGTTGAAGGCAAGCTGAAAGGGCAGCGTTATGAGGATGATTTCTGGGTACAGGCAAAAGAATTGGAGAGCTATTTTAAAATAAAAGGTTAATAGTTATATGAAGGACGGTTTGTAAAACTATGTAACAAAACAAGCAAGACAGTTATTTGGAATAAGAAAAAAGGGGGCGAATTTAATGACTATGGAATTCGAATCAGGTGAGGATTTTGCATTAGCGATGGATAAGAAGGACCCGATGGCCAAGTTCAGGGATAGGTTTTATCTAAAAGAAGGTGAAATCTATATGGATGGCAATTCTTTGGGACTTATGTCCAAGGATGCTGAGGATAGCTTGCACGAGGTCATAGAGGAGTGGAAAAACCTTGGGATCAACGGATGGATGGGAGCAAGGATACCATGGTTTTACTTTTCCAGGGAAATGGCAAAACTCATGGCACCTATAATG